>CAIVYV010000166.1 GCA_903910215.1 uncultured Pseudomonadota bacterium | reverse complement strand
GCAATCTGATCGGTGCCGAGAGTCAATTCTTTGGGGTTGACCCATACCGAGTCGACCGGCGTGCTGACCGCGAGCGGCTCACCCATGCGATCGGTGATGCTGCCGCGATGCGCCACGATCGGGGCCACACGCGTGAAGCGCTCATCACCCTGGCCGCGCAGGAAATCATCCTCGACCAATTGCAGAGTCACCGCTTTCCACGTTAGAGCGACGGCACCCACAGCCATCAGACCCGCAAGCAGATAGCCACGAAACACGAACGAGGGCGTCGGTGCATCCGGCTTGCGACTCAAGCCACTGCGCGAGCCGCGCCCGGCCGCACTGCGACCTGCCGCCGTCGCCGATTTCTTGCCGAAAGGCCAGCGGATCATGCGAACCTCGTCATGGCGCCACCACTTCGATCTGCTTCGGCGGCGGTGTGCGCATACCGAGATTGGTCGCCGCGACGTTCTCGACGAAAGCGTGCGTCGAGAAAGCGCTCTGCTCGAGTTGCAGGCGACCCCATTCCATCTCGAGACGATCGCGCTCGCGATTGACGCGTTCGAGTTCGACGAACAATTCGCGTGACCGGTGCTTGACGTAAACCGCGCCTGCAGCCGAGGCGAGCACGGCGAGCCACAAGGCAGGGACTAGGAAATACATGGCGCGACGAGAGGGCATTTTCATCGTAGACGCTCCCCGCACCGAAGCACGGCACTGCGCGAGCGCGGGTTGCGCGCAATCTCGGCTTCCAAGGCGCGACGCTTGCGACCCACTTCGCGCATGCGCGGCTGAGCGGAGTCAGGAATATTCGGCAAACCCGCGTAAACACGATCGATCATCGAGCGCTCACGAATGAAATGTTTGACTCGACGATCTTCGAGTGAATGAAAACTGATCACTGCCATTCGACCACCCGGCGCGAGCACTTCAAATGCGGCCTCGAGACCACGCTGCAGTTGCCCGAGTTCGTCGTTGACATGCATACGCAGCGCCTGAAAGGTGCGCGTCGCGGGGTGTTTGCCGTCTTGGGCGCGTACGACGCGCTGCACCAGATCGGCGAGCTCACTCGTGCGGCGCAGCGGTACTTCGGCGCGCGTCGACACGATGGCGCGCGCGATGCGCCTGGCATGTCGCTCTTCACCGAGTTCAGCGATCACTTGAAACAACTCCCGCTCATCGGCGCGAGCGACGAAGTCGGCTGCCGACTCGCCGCGGGTTGGATCCATACGCATATCGAGCGGACCGTCTTTGGAAAAACTGAACCCGCGGGAGGGGTCGTCAATTTGCGGCGAGGAGACACCGAGATCGAGCAGTACGCCACGGACGGGCCGTCCGCGACCGCGCTCGGCGACCACTCGCGCCAACTGCGCAAAGTCCGCGTGCACGAGCTCGAGACGTGGCTCGTCATGAAATCTTTGATGGCCTGCCGCAATAGCTTGCGGATCCCGATCGAGCGCGAGCACGCTGCCCGAGGCACCAACCGCCTGCAGCAAACGCGCTGTGTGACCACCCCGACCGAAAGTGCCATCGACATAAAAACCGCCCGCGGACGGGGCCAGAACCTCCAGCACCTCGTCGACAAGCACCGGTATGTGCTCATCCACCGGAGTTCGCCCCTGCCAGAACGGCCATCTAGCCGCCCCCCGCAACAATCGCCTGCACTCGATGCCTTCGCGCCGCGCCCGGCGTGACTGCATCGCCCTTGTTCGCGACGACCGTCGCGCGACGCTCACAGCGACAGAGACTCGAGCTCCGTCGACAGATCGGTGGCGGTTTCCTCGCTCTTGACCCAGAAATCGCGACGCTCGTTCCAGCGCGCTTCATCCCAGAGTTCAAGTCGATTACCTTGGCCGATCAGCATCGCGTGCCGCGTCAAACCGGCGTATTCACGCAGTTCGGGCGGCAGCAACAGCCGTCCCTGACCGTCCAGATCGATCTCGGTCGCATGACCCACCATCAAGCGTTGCAGGCGGCGGGACCGCTCATGCAAAGCCGGCAGGCTCATCAACTTGCGTTCGATCTGCTCCCAGTCAGGCAGCGGATAAATCAGAAGACAGGGGTCGCGATCCACGGTGACGACGAGGTTGCCCTCGCTCCGCTCGAGCGCGCGCTGACGCTGCCGGGTGGGCAACACCATCCGGCCTTTGTCGTCGAGCGTGACTCTGCTGGCACCGCGAAACATGACTTTGGAACGGGCGCATGATCGCCCATTTCGCCCCACTTTTTACCACTTGGCGCCACTATAGAAACTGCTGATGTGGAGTGTCAACGGCGAATTGAAGAAAATTTTATGTACTGCCAATAACTTACGGGCGTTGCGCGCTCTCCGCAAGGGCTCAAAAAAGACAAAATCTTTGGGGTTTCAGAGAGTTGCTGAATAAGCCTCAGCTAACGCTCTAGAAGAGAAGGAGTCGGCCGGTAAGCCGGGTTCTGTCTAGGGTGATCATTCCTCTGGGACATTCGTCACCGAATGCCTCAAGCAGCCTACCCGGAAGTCACGCTCGGACACCGCGCTGCAGGTTTCCCTGCGACTTCCCTATTTGGCCTTGCTCCCGGTGGGGTTTGCCGTGCCGTCCGTGTTACCACGTCCGCGGTGCGCTCTTACCGCACCATTTCACCCTTACCTGCGCCACCCTTGCGGGCGGCACGTCGGCGGTATCTTTCTGTTGCACTTTCCGTGGGCTCGCGCCCCCCAGGCGTTACCTGGCACCGTGTCCGAAGGAGCCCGGACTTTCCTCCCCATTTCTTGCGAAATGCAGCGATCACCTGGCCGACTCCGGTGGGCACGATACGCGCCTGAACCGATCACCACAACGAGTGCGATAGAGGGAATGCGATGAATCTTCGATGGCCCCCAACACGGAGACGCCCGACAGAGCGCTGTTCAGCGACGCGCGGCCGCGAGCCTCACCGCTGCCTCATAGGCAGTGTCTCGAGTGCAGCCGGTCAAATTCGCTGCGAGCGCCGCCGCCTTGGAGGCAGGTAAATGAGCGAGTGCAGCTGCGACGATCCGATCGATCTCTGCCGCATCGACCGCCTCGCTCACCGGCGCTTCGAGTGCGCCCGCGACGACCAGCGTGATTTCACCGCGCTGCCAGTCCGGCTCGCGCGCCGCTCGCTCGGCCAAGCTCGCGAGTGTGCCGCGATAGACGCTCTCGTAAATTTTGGTCAGCTCCCGCGTGACGGCAGCCTCACGCTCGGGCCCGAAGACAAGCGCCATATCGGCGAGCGTCTCGCTGATTCGATGCGGCGCCTCGAAGAACACCATCGCCCGCGCCTCGCGTACGAGAGTCGACAAGCGCGTGCGTCGCTCCCCGGCTCGTGCAGGCAAAAAACCCTCGAAGCAAAAACGCTCGGCAGGAATCGCGGCCACCGACAAAGCCGCTGCGATGGCCGTGGGACCCGGAATACCGCGCACCGTGATCCCTGCGGCCGCAGCACGACGCACCAGATCAAAGCCAGGATCGGAGAGCAGCGGTGTGCCGGCATCGCTGACGATTGCGATCACCGCACCCTCCTGCAAACGTCGGATCAACTCGTCGCCGCGGGCACGCTCATTGTGAGTGTGCAGCGAGACCATCGGCTTCTGGAGTCCGAGCGCCGACAGCAACGCTCCAGTGCGTCGCGTGTCCTCGACTGCGAGCAGATCGGCACCCGCAAGACTGTCACGCGCTCGCGGCGACAGGTCCGCGAGATTGCCGATCGGCGTGGCGATGACCTCGAGTCGACCGACCGACGCGGCAGCGGCGTTCGGCCCTTTCGTCGCACTGCTTGGATCGCCCACTATAATTACCCCGAACGTGTGTCATTCGCCCCAACCAACCGGGCGCCGTCCGCATCCTGCCCCTGCCCTGCACGGTATTCAATGCATGATTTGCTCTCGCGCCCCATTTAGCCTGCCAGCCTTGCTGCTGTGGCTACTCGCTGCGATCGGCCTTACTGCCTGCGGCCCCGTCGAACGCGCGCCCATCGCGACCCCGGAGCGTGCCGCGGCCTTGGCAGAGCGCGGTGATCATGCGGCAGCCGCGAACGAATACGAGTCGCTGGCGGCAAGCACCCTCGGCGGCGATGCCAACACCTGGCGATTGTCCGCGATCGAGCAATGGCTGCTTGCCGATCGGGTTGAACCGGCGGCGAACGGTCTCGCGCTGCTCGCGGCCCCACTCGATGTCAGCCAGACGTTCGAGCGCGATCGACTGAACGTGCTGCTGATCTGGCGTCGCGATGGCGCAGCGAACGCATGGCAGAACATGACAGCGCTCACAGCTCCGGATGCAGCCAACCAGCGTGCCGCACGCGCGCGCTTTTTCGAACTGCGCCAACGTCTCGCGCTGGCCAATGCGCTCCCCGTCGAGTCGGTACGCAGCGCGCTCGAGCGCGAGAAACTCTCCCTAGACCCGACTGTCACAACCGCTCTACGCAACGCCTTGCTGGCGGACCTTCGCGCCGCGGTCGATACAGGCTTGCGCATCGATCCGCGACTCGCGGGTCGAGATGCGCTGGTACGCGGCTGGCTAGAAGCCGCAAGCCTCGCCGCGCGTGCGGCTCGAGTGCCAGCCAGCGGCAACGGAGCCATCACGGCAGCCTGGCAGCGCCGCTATCCGAACCACCCGGCACGTACGGCGCTCGTTGCAACGCACCTTGATGCCCCTCAACCGTTGGCACCCGCCTCAATGCCGATGGACGCGCCACGCAGTGATGCCTCGCGCAGTGTTGCCGCAGAGACTACAGCTGCGCGCAGCGGCGCCATATCTCAAGTGGACTCTGCACATATCGCCGTCCTGCTGCCGCTATCGGGTCGTCTCGCCTCGGCCGGACGAGCCGTGCGCGACGGCTTGATTGCCGCGCAGTTCGCGCATGGCGTCGATGCCCCTGCCCTGCGTTTCTACGATACGGCAACGGCAACCGACACCGCGACGATGCAAGCGCTCATCGCGCGTGCCAGCGCAGCAGGCGCACGACTCCAAATCGGCCCGCTCAGCCGTGACGAAGTGATCTTGGCGGCGAACCTGCCGAATTCTTTGCCGCAACTATTGCTCAACACGCTGCCCGCACCCGCAGAAGACACACCCAAGGGCGCGCTGCGCAATGTGACATCCATCTGGCAATACGCCTTGTTGCCCGAAGAAGAAGCCAAGGTCGCCGCAGATCGTGCACTCGCAGCCAATCAGCGCCGCGCCATCATCCTGCTTCCGTCGGGCGATTGGGCGGCGCGTGTTGGCATCGCATTCCGGTCGACCTTTGAAGCGGGTGGCGGACGCGTGCTCACGCAGGAATCACTCGCCGACGATAGCGCGGCGGCCATCGAAAAAGCCCTGCGGCTGGATCAAAGCCGCGCCCGTCACCGTCGCCTGCAGTCCATACTCGACGAAACGTTGGTATTCCAGCCGCGTCGACGTGGCGATGTAGATCTGCTGTTCTCGCCAGGCACCGCTCAGCAATTACGCCAGCTGCGGCCACAACTGAAATTCAACGGCGCTGCCGATATCCCGACCTATGCGACAGCCGATGCCTGGGATGGGAATAAATCCGGTGAACTCGAAGGGCTGCTGTTCGCCGATATGCCGTGGATGCTGTCGCCAACAACGGGCGAAGCGTCGCGACTCGCGATGCAACTCGAAAGTGCCGGTGACGAGCCGCGTCGTCACGGGCGGCTGTTCGCCTTTGGTTATGACGCCTGGCTGCTGCAGGCCGCGATGCAACAGCGCATGGCGACAGGGGCGGCCGATTCGCCACTGCGCATCAACGGCGTCACGGGCATCTTGTCAGTGGACGCTGATGGCATCATCCACCGCGAACTGACCCTCGCGCGCATCAACTCCGGTGTGGCAGCAGCCATCACCCCCTGATCGCGCGGCGATCGGCCGTCACGCTGAGGAGCGTGCAGCCGCACTGCTCGAATCACAGGGCGCGACGATCCTGATGCGAAACTTCCGCGCCCGCTGCGGCGAACTGGATCTTGTGGCACTGCATGCAGGTGCTGTGCTGGTGGTGGAAGTGCGCCACCGACAGAGACATGAGTGGGGCGGAGCTGCCGCCAGCGTCGATGCCCGCAAGCGACAGCGCATCTTGCGAACGACCCGCCGTCTGCTGCAGTGCCACCCCGAACTCAACAGGCGACCGCTGCGCTTCGATGTGATCGTGTGTGATGGTGAGGCCGGAAACGACCTGCACTGGATACGCCACGCCTTCGACGCATCCGAGCGTTGAGAGGGCTCGCTCGAGCGCTTACTTGACGACTTTCAACGACGGCCGGCGGGGCGTCGGAGGTGTTGGCGGATCCCGAGTCGGCTCATCTGCCGGGCCTGATCCAATCGTCGCGGAGTCGCCGAGCGTCGGTGGCCCGTCACTCTCAGGCGGGAACACCAAACCCTCACCGCTCTCGCGCGCATAGATTGAGTGCACGGCGATGACCGGAACTCGCAGCGAGCGCGGTACGCCACCGAAGCGCGCCTGAAAACTGATCCAATCGTTGGAGATGTCGAGATTGCGGGTCGCGTCGTATCCCACGTTGAGAACGATGCGACCTTCGCGGACGAATTCTTTGGGAACATCGACGCCGGTGACCCCGGCGTCGACCAGCACGTGCGGCGTGAGGCCACTGTCAGTCATCCACTGGTGCATCGCACGCAGCAGATAAGGCCGACGTGAAACCCGCATGCCGGTCACGGCGTTATTTCACGTCCTTCCAGTATTCCTGCTTGAGGAGATACGCGAAGCCCGTGAACACCAACAGGAAGAGGATCACCCACACGCCGAGCGACTGGCGCTTGGCCTTGGCAGGCTCACCCACGTATTCGAGGAAGTTGACCGTATCACGCACGAAGTCATCGTAAGCCTCGGGCGATAACTGACCGGGCTCGACAAGCTCGAAGCTCTCCCATTGGATAGGCTCGCTCTCGCTGAACTTGGCCGTCTGCACACCCTGCAGCGACGACAGCACGTGCGGCATCGCCGTACCCGGCAGCGCGAGATTGTTGGTGCCGTTCGTCGATTTCGGGTCGGCGTAGAAGGTCTTCAGAAACTGATAGACGTAATCAGAGCCCTTGGCGCGCGTGATCAGCGACAGATCGGGCGGCGCCTTGCCGAACCACGCCTCGCCGTCGGCGGGAGAGAGCGCGGTCGTGATGTAGTCATTACGCTTGGAGCCCGGCAACAGCAACTTCGACTCGAGTTGCTCGTCGGGGATCTTGAGATCAGCCGACATGCGCGAGTAGCGCATGAACTTGATCGAGTGGCAGCCCGCGCAGTAACCCATGAAGTTGGCGGCACCGCGTTGCAGCGACGCGATGTTGCTCACGTCGTTGCCGGCAGTCCACTGTTTCCAGGCGCCGCCGGGTCCACTTGCCGCTTCTGCCGACGAACCAAAGGCCAGCGTGAGGGCGAGAGCCGCCGTGAAGATGGAATGACGCATCGCCTTAACCATGGTACGTGACCCTCTCAGGAGCAGGCTTCGTCTTTTCTATCCGGGTATACCAAGGCATCAGGATGAAGAAGCCGAAATAAATGGCCGTGAAGATACGCGCCAGAATGACGTAGAGATCATTCGCGGGCGCGAGACCGAGATAGCTCAGCGCGATGAACGAGATCACGAACAAGGTCAGCGCAATCTTCGACAGGATGCCTTTGTAGCGAATCGACTTGACCGGCGAGCGATCAAGCCACGGCAGGAAGAACAGCACCACGATGGCGAGCAGCATGAGCAGTGCGCCCATCTGCTGATCGGGCACGGCACGCAACATCGCGTAGAACGCCGTGAAGTACCACACCGGCGCAATGTGCTCGGGCGTTGAGAGCGCGTTGGCCGGCTCGAAGTTCGGCTTCTCGAGGAAGAGGCCGCCGAAGGTCGGCACGAAGAAGATCACGCCACAGAAGAAGATCAGGAACACGCCAACACCGACTAGATCCTTGATCGTGTAGTACGGGTGGAACGGAATACCGTCGATCGGCTTGCCGTCAGCGCCGAGCTTGGCCTTGATCTCGATGCCATCCGGATTATTGGAGCCCGTCTGGCGCAGCGCCACGAGGTGCATGAGGATCAGGAAGGCGATCGCGAACGGCAAGGCGATGACGTGCAACGCGAAGAATCGGTTGAGGGTGGAATCGGCGATACCGTAGTCGCCACGGATCCACTCGACGATCCCGGGACCGATCACGGGGATGGTGCCAAACAAGTTCACGATCACCTGAGCGCCCCAGTAGGACATGTTGCCCCACGGCAGCACGTAACCCATGAAGGCCTCGGCCATCAACGCGAGATACAGCAGCATGCCGAGGATCCACAGCAACTCGCGCGGCGCACGATATGAGCCGTAGATCATGGCGCGGAACATGTGCAGGTACACCATGATGAAAAAGAAGGACGCACCGGTGGAGTGCATGTAGCGAATGAGCCAGCCCCACTCCACTTCGCGCATGATGTATTCGACCGAGTCGAAAGCCATCAGCTCACTCGGCTTGTAATGCATCGTCAGGAAAATCCCCGAGAGGATCTGGATGACGAACACCAGCAGCGCCAGCGATCCGAAGAAATACCAAACGTTGAAGTTTTTCGGCGCGAAATAACCCGTCAGCTGCGAGGCGACGAATTCATCGACCGGCAATCGCTTGTTCAACCAGGCACGGAAGCCACCCTTGTCGGTGGCGTTATCAGACGAGGCGGCCATCAGGCGGCTCCTTGGGTGGCGTCGACGCCGATCACGAGCATCGAGTCGGACTTGAAGCTATGTGGCGGAATACCGAGGTTGGCTGAGGCGGGCGAGCCATTGAAGACGCGACCGGCCAAGTCGAAACGCGAACCGTGACAGGGGCAGAAAAAGCCGCCCGGCCAATCGGCGCCCATCTCGGGATCAGCCTGTGTGAAATATTGTTTGGGCAAGCACCCGAGGTGCGTACACGCCGCGTAGACGACCAGCACTTCGGGCTTGAGCGAGCGCTGCACGTTCTTGGTGTAGTCGGGCTGCGTCGATGCTTCGGACTTCGGGTCCTTGAGGCTGGCATCGAGGCCTTCGAGCTTCGCGACCGCTTCCGGCGTGCGGCGCACCACGTAGATCGGTTGCTTGCGCCAGCTCTGCGTGACCATCTGCCCGGGCTCGAGTTTCGAGAGGTCGATCTCGAGCGGCGCACCGAGCGCGCGGGCGCGTTCGGACGGTTTCCACGAGGCGATGAATGGCACCAAAGTGAACGCGGCGCCCACGGCACCCATGGCTACGGTTGCGGCGGTGAGGAAATTACGTCGACTCAGGTCGACCCCTTCGCCGGCTTTCATCGGTTCATCGCTCATCGCACAGCCTCTCTGCGTCTACCCGACAAAACGGGTGCGCTGCTATTCCGTTGACGTGGAAGCGCGGCATTATACAGATGCAGAATCGTCCCGTTCCATCTCGACCTGTCATCTCGAACCCCCTGGAGTGTCATGGGCAAGGCATCCCGCGCTGTCATCTTCCTGGCTGGTGCCGTCGTCGGCGCATTAGCCCTCGGCTTCGTTGCCATCGCCATGCGCCACGATGCGCTCGCCCTACTGGGCCTGCGCGCTGCTGCAGATACGGCTGCACCGACGGAATCGGCTCCTGTCGATGGTCTTGATGACACTGGCGTAACAGAGGGCGACAGCACCGCTGTTGCCTCGGAATCGCCCGTTGCTAGTTCGGGAAGCTATTCGGCCGCAGTGAGGCTAGCGGCACCGGCTGTGGTGAATATCTACGTGGCGCGGGTGGTCGCTGAGCGGGTCCCCTACAACTTCCTGCAAGATCCTTTTGGCGAATTCTGGCCGCGCTATCGGCGTCGGGTCGAACAGTCACTGGGCTCAGGCGTGATCGTCGACCCATCCGGCCAGATCGTCACGAACCACCACGTCGTCGCCGATGCTGATCAGATCCAGGTGCAACTCGCCGACGGTCGAGTGGCCGAAGCCAAGGTGGTCGGGCGCGACCCGGACACCGACCTCGCGCTGCTGCGCATCGATCTGCCGGATCTTCCGAGCATCCGTTTGGGTCGATCCGATGCGCTCGCGGTCGGAGATATCGTTCTTGCCATCGGCAATCCGATTGGCCTCTCGCAGACGGTCACGCAAGGCATCGTGAGTGCGACCGGTCGTGCTCAACTTGGTCTAGCTACTTACGAGAATTTCATCCAGACCGACGCGCCGATCAACGTCGGCAACTCCGGTGGCGCCCTCATCAATAGCCGCGGCGAACTTGTCGGCATCAACACGGCGGTCATTGCCAAGACTCTCGGCGTCGAAGGGATCGGCTTTGCGATCCCCGTCAATCTTGTGCGTGGCGTGATCAATGAAATCAACACTCGAGGACGCGTGGTACGCGGCTGGATCGGCATCGCCACCGATACCGTCGATGAGGCTCGGGCGAAATCACTCGGATTACCGGCAGCGGGTGTCGTGATCGTCCGTATGACAAGCAACAGCCCCGCTCAACGTGCAGGGCTGCGGCCTGGCGATCTCATCCTGTCGATCGACGGCAAGGCGCCGAAAGACGCGCGCGAGGTCTTGCTGCGCATCGCCGACACGACGCCGGGAGAACCGCTGAAAGTCGAGTGGCAACGCGGCAACGAGAAGGGCGACACCCAGGTCATCATCGACGAAGCGCCGCAGCAAGTGCGCGGCCGCAACTGATCGCGAGCGTTGCGCTCAGCCGACGATGCGACGAATCGAAGCGCCGAGACCGGAGAGCTTTTCTTCGATCGCCTCGTAGCCGCGGTCGATGTGATAGATCCGCTCGATTTCCGTACGCCCTTGGGCGATAAGCCCCGCAAGCACGAGCGAGGCCGAAGCACGCAGATCGGTCGCCATCACCGGTGCCGCCTGCAGTTGCGGCACACCCTTGATGATCGCCGTGTTGCCCTCGAGACGAATTTCGGCACCCAAACGCCGCATCTCGAGCATGTGCATGAAGCGATTCTCGAAGATGGTTTCGATGATGGTACTGACGCCGTCGGCAATCGTATTGAGCGCCGCGAACTGCGCCTGCATATCGGTCGGGAATGCGGGGTACGGCGCCGTACGCAAGTCCGTCGACTTGGGTCTGCGGCCGCGCATGTCGATATCGATCCAGTCGACGCCTGTGACGACATCGGCACCGGCCTCCTGCAACTTGGCAAGCACGGCATCGAGATGATCTGGTCGCGTATTGAGCGTGCGCACGCGGCCACCGGTGATCGCGCCGGCGACGAGATAGGTACCCGTCTCGATGCGATCCGGCTGCACTCGATATTGCGCACCATGCAGGCGCGGCACACCGTCGATGATGATCTTGTCGGTACCCGCACCGCGAATCTTGGCGCCCATAGAAATCAGGAACTCGGCGAGATCGACCACCTCGGGTTCGCGTGCGGCGTTCTCGAGGACGGTCTGACCATCGGCGAGCGTCGCTGCCATCATCAAATTCTCGGTACCGGTCACGGTGACCGTATCGAGCACTAGCCGAGCACCGCGCAGACGGTTTGCCCGCGCGCGGATATAACCATTCTCGATCGCGATCTCGGCACCCATCGCCTGCAAACCGGCGACGTGAATGTTCACTGGCCGCGCGCCAATCGCGCAGCCGCCCGGCAGAGACACGTCAGCCTGACCGAACCGCGCAAGTAGCGGCCCGAGCACCAAAATTGACGCGCGCATCGTTTTGACGAGTTCGTACGGCGCTACCGCATTGGTGAGCGAGCGCGCGTCCACCTCGACCTGCATGCGTTCGTCGACGGTCACCGTAACGCCCATGCGACCGAGCAACTCGATCATGGTGGTGACATCCTGCAGATGCGGCACGTTACCAACCGCGACCGGTTCGGACGCGAGCAGCGTGCCAGCGAGAATCGGCAGCGCCGCGTTCTTCGCACCGGAGATGCGAACCTCACCCTCGAGCGGGCGCCCGCCTTCGATGTGCAATTTATCCATGATGATCCAGGGCAGCGGCGCGATCAGCGCGCTGCCGCTTCCTCGGGCGTCAGGGCCTCGATGGAGAGCGCGTGGATCTCGCGCCCGACCAATTCGCCAAGGCAGCGATAAACCAATTGGTGCCTCGCGATGCTGCGCTTGCCAGCAAAATCGCTCGAGACGATGCGAGCGGCAAAGTGGGTCTGGTCATCGGACTCAACGACCACGAGGGCGCCGGGCAAGCCCGCGCGTAATAATTCGGCGACTTTTTCAGGGTGCATGAGCGGTATGATGCCATCCCATGAGTCACTCTGCGCATCGCAACGACGCTGAACTGGTTGCCGCTGGCAAGCGCGCCCTCGCCACCGAGATTCGGGGGCTGCAGGAACTCGATCACCGCATCGATGCGAGTTTCGCCGCCGCCTGTCGTGTGTGTCTCGATTGTCAGGGGCGACTGGTGGTCACCGGCATGGGCAAGTCCGGCCACATCGCGAGCAAGATCGCCGCGACACTCGCGAGCACCGGCAGCCCGGCCTTCTTCCTGCACCCGGCCGAAGCCAGCCATGGCGACATGGGCATGATCACGCGCCACGACGTACTGATCGCACTGTCGAATTCGGGCGAAACGCCCGAAGTGATCACGCTCATCCCCTCGATCGCACGACTCGGCGTGCCGCTGATCGCACTCACCGGCAACGCCCAATCCACACTCGCTCGCAGTGCGACAGTGCATCTGGATGTCAGCGTCCCCGCTGAGGCCTGCCCGCTCAATCTCGCGCCGACCGCCAGCACCACCGCGACGCTCGCCATGGGCGATGCGCTCGCCGTCGCGCTGCTCGAAGCGCGTGGCTTCACGGCCGAAGATTTCGCGCGTTCGCATCCGGGTGGCTCACTCGGTCGACGGCTGCTCACCCGCGTCGAAGATGTCATGCGCACCGGTGACGGCATCCCGAAAGTCGCCGCCAACCTCACGCTCGCGCAAGGCCTCGTCGAGATGTCCCGCATCGGTATGGGTATGGCCGTGGTGGTCGATGACGCACAGCGCGCCATTGGCGTCTACACCGACGGCGATCTGCGCCGAACACTCGATCGACGGCTCGATCTGCACAGCTCGACGATGCGCGAGGTCATGACGCATCCTTGCAAGACTATCGGCCCGCGGGAACTCGCCGCCGAAGCCTTGCTCGTGATGGAGAAGCATCGAATCACTGGCTTGCCGGTGGTGGACGGCAACGGCAGCTTGGTCGGCGCGCTCAACATTCACGACCTCTGGCGCAGTGGGGTCGTGTGAAGCGCTCGACGAAACTGATGGTTTGTTCTTTGACGACGAGCGGTCTCGCGCTGGCAACGCTCACCGGCTGCATGCGTCGCGACGTGAACGAGAGCGCGACCTTCGAATCTACGGACATCGGCTACTCGGCCTCGGGCATCGAACTGATCCAAACAGATGCCGAGGGTCGCACTCGCTATCGACTGACGGCCTCCGAGCTCTCGCAGGATCCGCGCTCCCGTGAGATGCGTCTCGCGTCCGTCGACCTGCAGATGAAGACCCGCGATAGCGCTTGGCAAGCTACTGCCCGCAGCGCCACCCTCTCGGCCGATGCGCGCAAACTCGCCTTTCGCGATCAAGTGCTGTTGGAGTCGTCGGGGCAGCCTGCGTTACGTCTAAGGACCGACGTCCTGGATTACGACTTTCTGACCCGCCGCGCCCGCAGTCCGGGGTCTGCCCGCATTAGTTTCGAGGCTGGAGAGTTGACGGCCAATCGGATCGACGTCGATCTTGAGCGACAGCGCCTTTCTTTGGGGAGCAGCGTGCATGGCCGCTTTGCGCCCTAACGCCCTGCTGATCAGCGGTTACCTGGCCTGCATAGCTCCGTTCGCTTGGGCGCAAAGCCCCGCGACCCAATCCGCCGAGATCGTGCTCGATGCCGCCTCCTCGGAGATGGACTATCGAACCAATACGCTGCTGTTTCAGGACTTGCTCATCACGCAAGGCTCGACTCGCGTCAAAGCCGAGCGAGCGCGCTCGACCGGACTCGACTTCGCGGCCTCGAGCTGGACCTTGAGTGGTGGTGTGCGCCTCGAACTCGATGGTGGTGTCATGAGCTCGTCCGAGGCCACGGTGATCTTTCGAGACAACCGGGTTCTCTCGGCCACCATTCGCGGCGAAAACACCGAATTCGAGCAGCAACTGCGCAATGGCAAGCGCGCCTCAGGCAAGGCTCGCGAAATTCTCTACGATTCGGCATCGGCAACCGTCATCTTGCAGGGCGACGCCTTACTCAGTGACGGTCGCAACGACATCCGTGGCGACAAACTCGTTTACGACCTTGCCGCCGAGCGTGTCAGCGCAGGCAACACCGCGGCCGGTGATCGGGTCCGCATCACCATCCGACCTCCTGCTGAGACAAACACCTCGGTGAGACCACCGCGATGAGTCGCCTGTACGCGGAACATCTGGCGAAGGCCTACGGCGCAAGGCCGATCGTGCGAGATCTGTCACTCGAGGTCAGCGCCGGCGAAATCGTCGGCCTGCTTGGACCGAACGGCGCTGGCAAGACGACCGCGTTTTACATGATCGTGGGTCTCGTGACGGCCGATGCGGGTCGCATACGAATAGACGATCGTGATCTGACCCATGACCCCATGCACCGGCGCGCGCAAGCCGGCATCGGCTACCTGCCGCAGGAAGCGTCGGTGTTTCGCAAGCTGAGCGTGGCCGACAACGTACGCGCGATTCTCGAAACGCGCGCCGATCTCGATGGGCGCGTGCGCACCGAGCGACTCGAGCAGATACTCGAGGATCTGCGCATCACCCACGTGCGCGATACCCTGGGTATGGCGCTCTCCGGTGGCGAACGTCGTCGTGTCGAAATTGCCCGGGCGCTCGCAGCCGAGCCGCGATTTTTGCTACTCGACGAACCGTTCGCCGGTGTCGACCCCATCTCGGTACTCGATATTCAGCGCATCATCCGCGAACTCGCGGCACGAGGCATTGGCATTCTGATCACCGACCACAACGTCCGCGAAACACTCGGCGTGTGCGACCGCTCCTGCATCATCGCCGACGGCACCGTCATCGCTGCCGGACCGGCGACAGAAATCCTTGCCAATCCCCGAGTGCGTGAGGTGTACTTGGGCGACACCTTCCGCCTCTAATTCTCGGTAAGGGGCGCAACGGCGATGCTCAAACAGTCCCTGCAACTCAAGCTGGGTCAGTCTCTGACCATGACGCCGCAATTGCAGCAGGCGATCCGCTTGCTGCAGATGCCGACGCTCGAGTTGCAGGCACACATCAATGAAATGCTCGAGACCAACGTCATGCTCGAGCAAGAAGAGCCCGAGGATGAAGTCGAACTCACCACGCACTTCACCGCCGCCGAACCGACCGAATCCATCGAGACGACCGAGCCGGTCGAGGTCGAGGTCGTCGATCAACCCTGGGCTGATCAGGCGGGCACTGGCAGTGATGGGGCTCGCGCCGAGGACGATGAGGATCGCGCCCGTGAATTCGCCGACGAACGCGAGCAAACCCTGCGTGACCACCTGCTTGGGCAACTCGAGCTCGCGGGGCTCTCCGACGACGATCTGACCGTCGCGACGACGATCGTCGACACGCTCAACGAAGATGGTTATCTCACCGAAACATTGACCGAGATCGCCGCGACACTGCGCCCGGATCTGGAGTGGGACGAAGAAGAAATCGAGCGCGTGCTGATGCTCGTGCAGACACTCGACCCGATCGGTGTGGCGGCGCGCAATCTCGCCGAGTGCCTCGCTTTACAGTTGAGCCAGTTGGCTACCGACACGCCGGGCCTCGCACTCGCCAAACGCATCGCCGAGCAACATCTCGATCTGCTCGCCTTGCGCGATCATGGACCCTTGCGTCGGGCAGTCGAGAACGTAGTCGGAGGCGACGAAGAGATGCTCGAGGCAGCGATCGCTCTCGTGCGTAGTTGTCACCCGCGACCGGGTGCCACCGTCAGCTCGACGCGGCCGGAGTATGTGGTGCCCGATGTCTTCGTACGTCGCACGAGTCGCGGCTGGACGGTCGAACTCGCCCCCGGCACGCTGCCTCGTATCCGAGTCAACCAGAGCTACGCCGGCATGCTGGGGCGCGGTGGCGCACACACAACGCTGCGCACGCAATTGCAGGAGGCACGCTGGTTGCTCAAGAGTCTTGAGATCCGCAATGACACGCTGCTCAAGGTCGCTCGCGCCATCGTCGAGCGGCAAACGGAATTTCTCGCGCAGGGCGAAGAGCACATGCGACCGATGATCCTGAAGGACATCGCCTCGGCGATCGAAATGCACGAATCGACGATTTCGCGCGTCACTTCAGGCAAATATATGCACACCTCGCGTGGTGTATTCGAGTTGCGGTACTTCTTCTCGAGCCAAGTCGAGGGTGACGATGGCCAGGGAACGTCGTCCACCGCCATACGGGCGAAAATACGCAAACTGATCCGTGACGAGGACCCGGCGCAACCGCTCTCGGACAATCGTCTAGCCGAAATGCTCTCCAATGAGGGAATACCGGTAGCGCGAAGAACCGTGGCGAAGTACCGTGAGAGCCTCGGTATCGCCTCGTCTGCCGACCGCAAACGGGGTGGGACACGCTAATCTCGGACCCAAACGAGGAGACGATCATGCAAATTTCTGTCACTGGTCATCACGTGGAAGTCACCGACGCCCTGCGCGAGTACATCCACAAGAAAATGGATCGCATCGTCCGGCACTTCGATCAATTGATGGATGTGCACTACGTCATCTCGGTCGAGAAGTTGCGTCACAAGGCAGAGGCCACGCTGAAGGTTCGCGGCGGCGACATTCACGCCGATGCCGAAGACGCCAACATGTACGCTGCCATCGATGCGCTTGCCGATAAGCTCGACCGACTGGTCAAGAAGCGCAAGGAAAAGATCACCGATCATCACGCCGAGGAAGGCCGCCGCGCGCGGCAGTGAACCATGCCTCAGGCGACACGCATCATCCTCGTGAGCGGCCTCTCGGGGGCCGGCAAGAGCGTGGTGCTGCATGCCCTCGAAGACCTCGGCTATTACTGCGTCGATAACCTGCCCGCCTCGATGCTCGAGCCCTTCGTTGGTCACGCGCTGCGCGCCGGTGACAACGAGGCCTATCAGCATCTAGCCATCGGCATTGACGCGCGTGATTCGGATATCGGCCTCAGCAACATCGGCGACACGATCGAGCAGTTGCGTCGCAGTGGTTTGCGCTGCGAGTTGCTCGCTGTGCTCGCGACCGATGCCGAATTGCTGCGCCGCTACGGCGAAACCAAACGTCGTCATCCGCTGGCAAGGGTGGGACGCAGTCTGCAGGATGCGATCGCGGCCGAACGCGAACTGCTCGACCCGTTGATCCAATCCGCTGATCTCGTCATCGATACGACCCACATGGGTGTGCATGACCTGCGCGAAGTGGTCGGTCAACGCATCGATCGACGTCGCGCTTCGCAACTGTCGGTCACGCTCGTGTCGTTCGGCTTCAAGCACGGCGTGCCGGGTGACTGCGACTTCGTCTTCGATGCGCGCACGCTGCCAAATCCGTATTGGAACATCGCCTTGCGATCGTTCACGGGACTCGATCCGGAGATCCAGCGGTTCCTGGAGGCACAGCCTGCGGTAATGGCCTTCCTCGATGATCTCGAGCGCTACGTCACCGCGCGCATCGACGAGCATCAGGCGGCACATCGTCGCTATTTGACCATCGGTATCGGTTGCACCGGCGGACAGCATCGCTCGGTGTATTTACTCGAGCGGCTGAGAGAAAGACTCACTCCACGACTACCGGAACTCGCCGTCCGTCACGCGTCACTGTCGCAGGCCAAGCGAACATGAGCGACCTATCGCGCAAAGAATTGCAGCTCGAGGCGCTGCGATCGGCACTCGATGGCGGTGCTCTGCGCCCAGCGCAACGAATGCTCACGGGTCTGCATCCGGCAGAGATCGCGCTACTGCTCGAATCAGTGCCGCCCCGCCAGCGCGAGCTGGTGTGGAACATGGTCGATCCGGAGCTCGAGGGCGATGTACTGCTCGAGCTTAGCGAAGGCGTTCGTCAAGAACTCATCGAAGAGATGGAGACCGAAGAGCTCGTCGCGGCCGCCGAGGGCATGGAACTCGACGATCTCGCCGATCTCGTGCGAGAACTACCCGAGACGGTCACCATGCAGGTGCTGCGCTCGATGGATCAACGCGATCGCGAGCGTCTGCGCAAAGTGCTCTCATGGCCTGAGGACAGCGCGGGCGGTCTGATGAACACGGACACGGTGAGTGTGCGCCCTGACGTCACTCTCGAGGTGGTGTTGCGCTATCTGCGCATGCGCGGCGAGCTACCTTCGCGCACCGATAGCCTCTTCGTCGTCGATCGCGACGATCGTTATCTCGGTACGATCTCGCTGACCCGTATCATCACGGGAGACCCGGAAAACACCGTCGGCGACAGCCTCGATACCGACGCCCCACGCATCGAACCCGATATGCCCGCTCACGATGTGGCGCAACTCTTCCAAGAGCGCGACCTCGTCTCGGCTGCCGTGGTCGACTCGAGCGGCAGCTTGCTCGGTCGTATCACCATCGACGACGTCGTCGATGTCATCCGCGAAGAGGCGGCACACGAGGTCATGTCGATGGCAGGCCTCAAAGACGAGGAAGACCTCTTTGCCGGCATCGTGCCCTCGACCCGCCGACGCCTGCTATGGCTCGGGATCAACCTGCTCACCGCATTCCTGGCAGCGGCAGTAGTCAAGAATTTCGAAGCCACCATCGAAAAAGTCGCGGCGCTCGCGGCCTTGTTGCCGATCGTTGCCTCGATGGGCGGCATTGCTGGCACCCAGACCGTCACCCTGCTGATCCGTGGCCTTGCACTCGGTCAGGTGCAGTGGTCGAACGCCCGCTGGCTCCTTTTCAAAGAAATTGCGGTCGGTGGCTTGAATGGCCTCATC
>CAIVYV010000165.1 GCA_903910215.1 uncultured Pseudomonadota bacterium | reverse complement strand
GGTGCCGCTGTCTGCTTCTGTCAGCCCAGCCGATCGGCGAGCCGATCGCGCAGTACGGCCCCTTCGTCATGAACACCCGAGAGGAAATCGAGCAGGCCGTGCGCGATTATCAAAGCGGCCGTTTGACAGCCTAGCGCGGCGTGTAGGCGCGGATCGGGTCCGGTACGCCCTTGAGTTTGAGCGAGCCGATGTATTCGAGCACGCCCGGATTCTTGGCCCGCTCGAGCGTGGCGTCGCTCAAGAGCACGACGGTGTCGTATTCCTTGTTGGAGGCTTCAAGCCGTGCGGCAATCACCACGGTCTGTCCGTAAGCCGTGTAGTTGAAGCGCTTGGCACCGCCGAAGTTTCCGACGAGGGCCTCGCCCGAGTGGAGTCCGAGGCGGGTGCGGCCGAAACTGATGCCGTACTTCTCCATCACCTCGGCGCGGAAGCGATCAGAAAACACCTGGATATCGCGCGCACAGGCGATCGCCCGATCGGCGTGGTCCGCATGCAGCACCGGCGCACCGAAGAGCACGATCACCCCATCGCCGGTCAACTTGTCGAGCATGGCCTCGTGTTTCCACAACACCTCGAAGAGGCCATCGAAGTATCCGTTGATGATCGGCGAGAACTGCTCGACGGGCGTCTCCGCGAGGAAGGTCGAGGAGTTCTCGAGATCGCTCACCATCGCCGTGATGTCGCGCATCTTGGCGCCGATTTGCACCGGCTCTGAGCCATCCTCGATACGCCGGATCACTTGGGGTGCGAGGTAGCGCTCGAGCGCTGTGGCATAGAGCTTGCGCTCATCAAGTAGCTGAGTTGCGGCCACGCGGCTCACCACGAAGAACGACAGCGCAAAGGCGCTGAACGGCGCGACCATCGGCAACATTACGCCGGCACTCGAGAACGCAGCCCAGCCACCCACGGCTCCGGCGGCGAGCAGCCCCGTCAGCCAGCGCAAGGCACGCAGCCACGTGAAAGCCGAGCGGCCGAGTCCGGCACCGCCCAGAGCCGCGATCAGGGCAAGCAATCCGACCCAAGGCAGCGCAGGTTCGATGACACGGTCCTTCTGCAGCATTTGCAGCACGGCATGAGCGTGCACCTCGACTCCGGGCGTGCCGTCGTAGTGGCCGGGCAGATAGCGCAGCGGCGTGGTTTTAAGATCCTCGCCGAGGGTCTCTGCATCGACGCCTGCGGAGCGCGACACGCGACCGATCATCACGATCTTGTCGGCAAAGAATTCGGACGGCAGGAAGGCGACATCGCCCGCTGAGAAGGATGGCGCGATAGCGCCTACGTTTTCGGCGGTGGCACCGGGATGCGGGGCGCGGTAGCGCAGGCGGAAGATGCCGGGTTGGGCTTTAAGACCGAGCGTCTCCAGCACGGCGGCAGCCAATGACTTTCGGTCTCCGGGAAGCGCGTCGTAGCTGCGCACCACGTCGTCGTAGTCGTCGTTGACCAAGGTCCTCGCATCGGCGTAACGGATGTTGGGTACTACGTCGAAATCGCGACCGGGCACCCGGTTGGGGTCAGCCGCGACGATCACGGGGGTGCGCAGCGCGCTCAGCTTCGGCGCGACGATCAGAAACTCCTCTTTGGAGCGCCAAGTGTCGAAGAGATAGTCGACGAGCACGACCTTCGCCCCGTGGCCATCGAGTGCGACAATGACGTCGGCGAGCCAATTCTTATCGACTGGGGAGATACAGCCGCAGGACGATTGAGAGCGCATCTCCTCAACGGCCCGATCGTCCATCTTGACGATGACCAACTGATCCCCGGGAGACGGGGCGGCCAATGCCATGCGAAGGTCGTAGGTCAGGTTCTCGACGTATCGCGCGGGCGTTGTGAAATTGAACAAAATCGCGACTATGGCCGCGCCGGCCGCAATGGCCAGGGCGGCGAGATTTCGGCTTTGTTCGGTTTGTAATGCCATGAGCGCCCCTGACGGATCATTGTGCACGCAAACGGCATATAAATGCGGTAAAACAATCCGCGAAACTGCCGATAACGGAAACAAATCACGGGGTTAGTTATGGCCGATGCGGTGCGTTGCACCAAAATTGCGGGAGTCGGGGCTGCGCTCGTTTTGGCGAGCATTCCGGCTACACCGCAGGCGGGCCTGACTCGCGATGAGGTCTTGCGCTTGCCTGCACCCTTGCGCGCCGCAGCCTCGGATTTCGGTGCCGTTGAGTGCGACAACCGGCCGGTTGTTGGCCTGATGCCCGGCGAGGCCATCATCGCTGAGGTCAAATTGATCGAGGCCGAGGGCATGACGGTCGTGCCCGCCAAGGAACTCGCGTATCTCGCGAGCGCCATGCCCGATCTGCCTGTAAGCCGAGAAGGTCTCGCGCGACTCGTCGCCAAGCTCGAGTGTCGATACCGCGAACTCGGCTATGTGTTTGCCCGTGCTGCCGTCGTCGGTGACCCGGTCGCGGAACCGGGTCGCTATCGCATCGTCGTGCAGGAGGGTGTGGTCAACCGAGTGGAAGCGCTCGCTGATCAGGAGTCGGTGGCCCGGCTTGCGCTGCGCGCGTTTCGGCCCGTGAAGCAGGGGAGACCGCTGCGCGCTGCGGATGTGCGTCGAGGCCTCGCACACGCAGCTTCAGTCGGGCTCAGCAACGTGCGTCCGACCATCCGCCGTTCGCGCACCGACCCCTCGGCGCTCGATCTTGTGCTCATTGTCTCGGCGAACCCCAACCAGATGTTCGCGCAGACGCAAAATGGCAACTCGGACACGCTCGGCCCATGGGGCGCACTCGTCGGCACGCGTTGGTCAGGTGCAACGCCACTCGAGGAGAGCACGACGTTCGGTGTTTACACCGCACAGACGCCCAGCACGCAGTGGTCCGCTCAATTCGACACGCAGGCGCTCGTCAATGGCGATGGGCTCAAGCTGCGTCTTGGCGGCGCGTACTCGCGTGCGCGCCCGGGCGGCGCACTTGCGCAGCTTGAGCTCGACAGCAAAACGCTGTTCACCGCTGCAGAGCTCTCGGCTCCGCTGCAGGTGCGGCGCGGGCTGGTCACCTCGTGGCGTGCCGGCATCGAGGCTCTCGATCAGAAGACGACTTTTTTTGGCGATGTGCCGCTCGGCGAGGACCACTTGCGCGTCGCCTTCGTCGGTACGCGCACGGATGGCTTGCTTCGCAACGGCGTGTGGTTTGCCGACTTTCAGGCGCGCAAGGGGCTGAGTGCCTTCGGTGCGATGCGGTCCGGCGATCCGAACGCCTCGCGCTTTGATGCCGATCCGCAGGCTTTGGTGCTGCGCGGCGAGATCGAGGCGGGGCTGCAACTGTCGCGCACTTATAGCCTCAGGCTTAATCTTAAGGGCCAGTGGACTGAGCAGCAGCTCTCTGCGTTCGAGGGCTTCAGTTACGGCGGACTCTCGGGCGGCCAGGGTTTCGATCCTGGTGCGTTGTCGGGCGATTCTGGCGTTGCAGCGCTCGCGCAGCTCTATGGCCCCGGGCAGCAGGTCAGCGAAACGAGCAGCCTGCGTCCGTTCGCCTTTGCCTCGACCGCGCGCCTTTGGGCGAGCAAAGATCAGGGCGCGGGTTATAGCCGCGCTCAGGCGGCAGGGTTTGGCTTGCAGATGACGGTGAGCCCGAAGCTGCAACTCGAGGCGACCTTTGCGCAACCCTTCGGCCGCATTCAAGGCACCGGCCCTGATGCCTACGGTTCGCGCATGCTGCTGAGCTTCACGTATTCCTTCGATCCCTTGCCGCGCAAGGTGCTTGGCGAATTGCCCGAGGGTGAGAGGCCATGATGGTTAAGCTGCAGAGAATTTTTTGGGTTGCGGCTCTCGTCTTCCTTGCGGGAAGGGCGGCAGCGTTGCCGCCGCGCCCGTCGTTGGACGGTGTAAACAATATTCCTAACGGCACCGTGCCGACTGTTAGAAAAACCCCTGGAACCGTAACAGCGACTACGACGGGAAACACGCTCGATATCGTGTCGACCAGCAAGCGATTTGTGATCGATTGGACGAGTTTCAACATCGACTATAACAACCGTGTCAACTTCGCGATGCCGGATCGCGGCTCTATCGCAGTCAATCGAGTGACGGGGGTTGGCGGTACTTATAAAAGCAACATCGGCGGTAGCTTGTGGTCGAACGGCAACGTATGGCTACTGAACCCCAATGGCGTTTTGATCACACGTGATGCGCGAATTGATGTAGGGGGATTACTGGCAACGCCCGCTGGCCTGAGCAACATCGATGAGTTCATCACCAGCTCGGGAACCTACGCCGCGACATCAACCATCAATTTCGTCATGCCGGCAAATCCAGGTGCGATCTCGACGCAGGGTGCAGGTACCGGCTCGTCACTTACGTCCTCGGCGAGCGAAATCATGGTACGCGGCGGGCCCGCCATGTTCATTGTCGGCAGCGCTGAATCCGGTAAAAGCTTGCAGTTCGACGGAAAAATCTTTGGAGATACGATTAACGGCACTGGCATGTTGATACCGCCCTCCGTCGAAGTGGGGTCGAGTAACACGAATACCATCAATACATCCACCGATGCAGCCGAGAAAGCCTCAAGCCACGTATTGCTGGCGGCCTCAGGGAGCTTTTCACTGCAAATCGCTGAGGGTGCGCTGGCTGAGGCAGGTAGTCCGCCAAATCCCTTGTCGAGCGGCGATCTGGAACTCGTAGCGTTTACGCCCCAAACCGGTTTCGTCTCGGGGACATCGGCGGACAAAGTCATTCGGGTGGGTGACGGCGTAGCTAGCGGTGTGGCTAGCGGCTATGGAGACGGCATCAGGGAAGTCGGGCAGGTGCAGATTTCGGCGAAGGCTAGTGTCGACAATTTTTCCGGTGTGTCTGTTTTCAACCCCTATGCCCCGATCGATAAGCTCGTGATCGAGTCGTTCGGAAGAGTCAACATGGACATCGATGGATCTCAAGGGCAGTCGACGCTGACCTTCGCGGGAACGCGAGTAAATCCGCTCAATGTCGGTACACCAAACACCATTGTCATCGCGACGGACACCTTGGGCGTTTGTTTTGGCACCGTCACTGGGTCGACCTGTGTGGGGAGCGCGCTCAACGCCAGCAATACCTCGCTCACGGTAAGTGCTTTCGAC
Source organism: uncultured Pseudomonadota bacterium (assembly GCA_903910215.1). GTDB lineage: Bacteria > Pseudomonadota > Gammaproteobacteria > Steroidobacterales > Steroidobacteraceae > UBA964. Next base: position 1,583 of record CAIVYV010000165.1, on the reverse strand, counting down.
AACATACGCCTTGGAAATGTTTCGACGAGGAATGTCGCGGTCGTGTCGAAAAATTCCGCGATACAGGTGGGCGAGGTGCTCGCGACAGCAGGCGACGTTCGGCTTGAGAGCCGAACAGGGATCGCCATAGCCGGCTCCGTGACATCGAGCGTCGGCAGCGTGCGTCTGAATGCCAATGCAGGACAGATCGAAACCGGCAACCGGGATGTCGCAGCGGGAAAAAGTGTTGATATCCAAGCGGGCGTCAACACGGCGTCGGCGGTGGGAGAGGACCCGTACGTCAGTGATTCGGGAACTTTCAATGTTGCCGTCGGCAACGTTACGGCGAGCAACGGTACGATGCTCATCGTCGGACGCGACGGCATCACTACCAACGCCATCACGCAGAGCCGCACGACGAGCACCGTTCCGGCTGTGCCAGAAGTCGACTTGCAAACAAAGGCCGGCTCCGTTCGCGCCACGGTGGTTGACTCGCGGGGCTTGGTCGGCCAAGGCAATTCGGCGGGGGCGGGAGGCCGATTGCGAGTGGTAGCGCCGGGGGGTATCGAACTCGGCTCCGCCCGTGGATCCGACGTCGAGTTGATGAGTCAGTTCGGAAACGTACGCATTGGCACGCAGAGTGCGCAGTCTAACCCGGGCACTGTCACGGCGACGCTCGGCGATGTCAGGGCGAGTGCACGGAGCATCGAGGCGGGCAACATCAGCGCAGCCCGCGATCTCACGCTGACGGCCAGCGAGGGCGCGCTGACGACCGGTGTCTTGTCGGCCACGCGCAATCTCTCGTTGTCTGCGGCCAATAGCCTCGCCGTCAACACGGGCGCGATCGGCACCTTGTCAGGCAACGTCTCGCTGAGCTCCACCGCGGGTTCACTGTGCGTCGGTACACGTTCTGGCGCTGACTGCGTCGCCGGTGATGTGATCGCCGGTGGCACGGTCAATCTCGTAGGTCGCGATGGTGTTACGGCGTCCAACGTCCGAGCGAGCGGTGGCAATCTCTCTATCAGCGCGGCCTCGGGGGGCGTGACGGTAACTGGTATCGAAGCAGCGGCGGCGACGAGTGCTGGCCGCGCGGATGTCAACGTCACGGCGCGCGACAATGTGCAGGTTCGGAGCCGTACGGTGTCTGGGCGGACGGTGGGTGGAAGCGTCGGTGCTGAGGGCAATGTCAGCATCAGCTCCGCGCAGGGCGCCATCACCGTTGATCGTGAGATCGGCGCGTCGAAGGGCTTCGCACAGTTGGCAGCGCAGGCGGGTGTAACGACCGGAAACATCACTTCGCTCACTGGGTTCGTCGATGTGCAGGCGAAAACGGGGCCCGTTCAGGTGGGTGACTTGTACGGTTTGGTCGGCAAGCCTGCACCCACCACAGGGCCTGCCGATCCGTGCGCCGGTAACGCGATCTGCGTTCAGGCCGGCACGGGCGGGACCGCGACGAGCACGACGAATTACACCGTTTCAACAGGCACGATAAGGACCGATAACACCGCGAGTGGCAATGTGCTGGTCGGCGGCGCCAACGGCGTGCAGACCGGTGCCATCGACATCAACAATGGTTCGGTAGCACTGAACTCGAGTCAGGGGGC
>CAIVYV010000164.1 GCA_903910215.1 uncultured Pseudomonadota bacterium | reverse complement strand
TCCTGATAGCCGAGATCATTGACGTTGAAGTCGTCATCTAACCAGACGACCTCCACTTGCTGAGAGAGTGAACCGCCCGGCTGATACCGAAATGCGGCGGTCGCACCATAGCCGATCGAATCAATGCTGCCGTCGCGAAGACCCGAACGCATGGCTCGCGCCTGAACCGCGACAGCTGAGCGCGGATACCAGTCGAGGTCAACGGCATTGACGAGCGCCTCACGATCACGCGTTGGCCGATCAACCCAAGTACCGAGCCAGCCGAGTGCGAAATCCTCCGTACTGCGCCGCAAGCGCGTGGCCAGGAAGTCGCGCCCCTCCGCTTCGCTGCTGTCATCTTCAAGTGCAGCAAAAATGCCGTATTCAAGGGCGCCGGACTGGCCCGTGTATTTGGCCGCTGCGAGCACATCGCTGGCACCGGCAACCCCTGCGTCCGGTGCCGCGCCGATACGCCTTGTGTTGACGAGTCGACCGGACTCCGCAAAGCGCACATCGAAAAGTTGTTGGCCCTCGGTGAAGAACGGTCGCTTGTCGCCGAAGAACGTTTCCGTCGCCGAGAAATTCACGACAAGATCATCGCTTTCGACCTGACCGAAGTCGGGGTTCAAGGTCGCGGTAAGTTGGTTCGAACCGTTCGGCTTCCAGAACACGTCGATACCGGCGCGTGCTCGAGTCCGATCCTCGAGTCGGTTGAGATCACCCGACGCGTAGGGAAAGAAGTCGAGCGCTTGACCTGAGTAGCGCGGCACCGTGACCCGCTGAAAACCCTGTACAAACGTCGGGTTCAGCGCCTCGATCGCCGGGAAGGCGAAACGACGTGAGCGCGCTTTCATGAACACGGCACCGTAGACGCCGATCGTGCGCAGACCCTCGCCGGCTTGCCCCGACGGTGCAACCCACCACGGGATCATGACCTCGGCCGACCAGCCGGCGTCCGTCTCGTGTACCCCGTGCAGCCAGAACGCATCCCAGTCATAGGAGATCTGCGTCTGGTTCAGCACGACCCCATCGCGCACGCTGCCGCTGATCGTCACCGTGAACTCGTAGGCCGTTCGACCCTCGCCCTCAAAGTCGACAAGGAACACGAAGGGATCCGCGGGCAGGGGCTTGGCATCGCGGGGGGAGCGACCGCGCACCCGCAGTTCGCGCGGCACCGAGGTTTCCATGGCGAGGTACAGACCCTCGGGGCGCGCCAGCACACGCATCGTCGATCCATGCTCAGCTTTGACACCGGACAGCGGCTCCATCACACGGAAATCGTCGAACCGCTCGGCCTTCTGCCACTCGAGCTCGTCCAGCCGACCGTCCACGGTCATGCCGCTCGCGTGCGACGCGAGCGCAAGTCCGATCAACAATGAAGATACGACGCGACGCACGGCGGGTGAGCGATTTAGACAATAGTCCGACGCGCATCGGCGATCACAGCCGGCAGGGCCGCGAGCAGCGTCTCGAAATCAGCCCAGCGACTCCGATGGTTGGCTGCTGCGACCCGGATGACCATTCGGCCTCGCAGTACCGTACTGCTGCATACCGCAACGCCCATCTCCTGCAGGCGCAGCAATACTTCGCGTGTCAGCTGATCCTGCTGCTC
>CAIVYV010000163.1 GCA_903910215.1 uncultured Pseudomonadota bacterium | reverse complement strand
GTCGGGGCAGAAAACATGGCACGTATCGCCGGCATCAACATCCCGATGACCAAGCACGTTGTCATCGGTTTAACTCACATCTACGGTGTGGGTAGAACCCGTGCACGCAAGGTTTGCGCCGAGGCAGGCGTCGATCCGACCACCAAGGTCAAGGATCTGACGGAAGCCGAGGTTAATTCCCTGCGTTCGCAGATCGCAAAGGGCTTGGTCGAGGGCGACCTACGTCGTGAGGTTTCGATGAACATCAAGCGATTGATGGATCTCGGTACTTATCGCGGTCTGCGTCATCGCAAGGGTCTTCCGCTGCGCGGCCAGCGCACTCGTACCAATGCGCGCACGCGCAAGGGTCCGCGTAAGGCCGCCGTCAAGCTCAACGCGCCTCCGGGCAAATAACAGATTTTCAGTAGGCAGTAACACATGGCAGAACAGAAGCAATCCGCCGGGAAAAAGCCGAAGAAGGTTCGCAAGAACGTGCTCGATGGAATCGCGCACGTGCATGCATCCTTCAACAACACGATCATCACGATCACCGATCGCCAGGGCAACACGCTCTCGTGGGCGACCTCGGGTGGTTGCGGCTTCCGCGGTTCGCGCAAGTCGACCCCGTTCGCTGCGCAGGTGGCCGCCGAGAAGGCGGGTGTCGCCGCTCAGGAACACGGTCTGCGCAATGTCGAAGTTCGCGTTGCGGGTCCGGGCCCGGGTCGCGAATCTGCAGTTCGCGCCTTGAACAACTGCGGATTGAAGATCACCAGCATTTCCGACGTCACGCCGATCCCGCACAACGGCTGCCGTCCTCCCAAGAAGCGTCGCGTCTGACGTAGCGTCGCAAGAGGAATCATCAGATGGCCCGATATGTTGGTCCCAAGTGCAAACTCGCTCGTCGCGAGGGCACCGATCTTTTCTTGAAGAGTGGCGTTAAGCCGCTCGAGTCGAAGTGCAAGTTCCAGGTTCCGCCGGGCGGAATCAAGGGCGAGCGCAAGTCGCGCCTGTCGGAGTACGGCAGCCAGTTGCGCGAGAAGCAGAAGCTGCGTCGCATGTACGGCGTGCTCGAGCGTCAGTTCGCCAATTACTACACCGAGGCCGCGCGCCGTTCGGGCTCGACGGGTGAAAACCTGCTCAAGCTGCTCGAGTGCCGTCTCGACAACGTCGTCTACCGCATGGGTTTTGCGGCGACGCGCTCGGAAGCCCGTCAGCTCGTCAGCCACAAGGGCATCGAGGTGAATGGTGAGGTGGTGACGATCGCCTCCTACCAGATGCGCGCCGGTGACGTCGTGCAGATCCGGGAGAAGGCGCGCAAGCAGCTGCGTATCCAGAACGCGATGCAGATCGCCTCTCAGGTCGGCCTCCCCGAGTGGGTCGAGGTGAACGACAAAGAAATGAAGGGCGTTTTCAAGCAGGTGCCCGCACGTGACGAAATTCTGCCGGACATCAACGAAAACCTAGTTGTCGAGTTGTACTCGAAGTAATAGTCGGGTCGTTCTCGAAACAGGAAAGAGGAATCGAACATGCATGGATCAGTCGGCGAGTTCCTGAAGCCCCGCGTGGTGAAGGTTAGCCCGCTCGCGCCGCGTCAGGCGCGCGTGGTCATCGAGCCGTTCGAGCGCGGTTTCGGCCACACGCTCGGCAATGCGCTGCGTCGCGTGCTGCTCTCGTCCATGCCGGGCGCTGCGATCACCGAAGTGGAGATCGAGGGCGTACTGCACGAGTACACCAGCATCGAGGGTGTTCAAGAGGACGTCGTCGACATCCTGTTGAACCTCAAGCAAGTCGCTATCCGCATGCACACGCGCGATTCGGCTGAGCTGCGTCTCTCAAAGAAAGGGCCGGGTCCGGTGACCGCGGGTGACATCCAGACCGATCACGACGTCGAAGTGGTCAATCCGGAACTCGTCATCGCCAACCTGACCAAGGCGGGTGAGTTGACGATGGTGCTGCGCGTCGAGCGCGGCCGTGGCTATCGCCCGGCTGCCCAGCGCATTGCCTTCGAGGAAGCGGCTCGTCCGATCGGTCGGCTGCAGCTCGATGCGTCGTTCAGCCCGATCCGTCGCGTCACGTACTCCGTCGATGCGGCTCGTGTCGAACAGCGTACCGATCTCGACAAGCTCGTCCTCGACATCGAAACCAACGGCACGATCGATGCCGAAGAGGCGATTCGCCGCGCTGGCAGCATCCTCAAGGATCAGCTGTCAGTGTTCGTCGATCTGCAGGGTGAGGAAGAGTCTGCCGGCAAGTCCGAGTCGGCTCAGTTCGACCCGATCCTGTTGCGCCCGGTCGATGAGCTCGAGCTCACCGTTCGTAGCGCCAACTGCCTGAAGGCGGAGAACATCCACTACATCGGCGATCTCGTGCAGCGCACTGAGGTTGAGCTGCTGCGCACCCCGAATCTCGGCAAGAAGTCGCTTACCGAGATCAAGGAAGTGTTGCAGAGCCACGGCTTGATGCTCGGCATGCGTCTTGATGGTTGGCCGCCGGCCAGCCTGCGTCACGAAGAAGAACGTGGCGGTTTGATGTGATTCGGGTTCCGGGCTCGTTAGTAGCCCGGAAGTCCCACTGACTTATCGAGGTTTGTTATGCGTCATCGACTTTCAGGGCGGCAACTGTCGCGCAATGCTCCGCACCGTCATGCGCTCATGCGCAACATGAGCGTGGCTTTGCTGCGTCACGAGACGATTCGTACCACGCTGCCGAAGGCCAAAGAATTGCGTCGCGTGGTCGAGCCCCTCATCACGCTCGCCAAGACCGACAGCGAGGCGCGTCGTCGCTTGGCGTTCGCGCGTCTGCGTGATCAGGCGATCGTCGACAAGCTGTTCGCTGATCTCGGTCCGCGCTTCAAAGCTCGTGCTGGTGGCTACACGCGCATCCTGCGCATGATGCCGCGCGCCGGAGACGCCGCTCCCATGGCGTTGATGCAGTTGGTCGATCAGGCTGCGGCACCTGCGGTGGAAGCAGAGGCTCCTGCCAAGAAGCCCCGCGCCAAGGCGAAGGCCAAGGCTCCGGCCAAGAAGGCGAAGGCAGCGGCTGCCTGATCGCTTCCGCCGGATCGCCTTAGAGCGACACGAAAAACGGCCGGTGTTCCGAAAGGGACACCGGCCGTTGTCTTTTCAGGCTACCGCCTTTCAGGCTGCTGCGTGGCACTCGCGAGTCAGGTTGCGCACGCCCGAGTCGGTGACCACGAGGTTGTCTTCGATGCGTATGCCGCCGTAAGGGGCGAGCGCGTCGATCTTGCCCCAGTCGATTCGCTGCGCATGGTGCGAGCTGCGGGCTGGTTTGAGTAGGGCGTCGACGAAATAGAGTCCAGGCTCCATCGTCACCACGAAACCCGCCTCGAGTTGGCGGGTGAGGCGCAGGGCCGGATCGAGCGCCGGCTTTGGAATCATCCCGCCCCGATCATCCGCCATGACGCCACCCACATCGTGCACCTGCAGACCGAGCAGATGGCCGATGCCATGGGGAAAGAACAGTCGTGCCGTGCCCGAGCTCAGGGCTTCTTCGACGCTGCAGCGCAGGATGCCGCTCGAGCAGAGCAGCGTGGCTATTTTTTCGACGGCGGCTTGGTGGATCTCGCGCCAATCGACTCCCGGTTTGACCAAAGCGCACAATTGCCGCTGCAAGTCATCCATCTGCGCAAGCAAGCTAACGAAGGTGGAATCTGCATCGCTGGCGGCGTAGCTGCGCGTGATATCGCTGCCGTATCCGCGACACGTCGCTCCCGCATCGATCAGCAGCGACCGATGCCGTGCCGGACGGTGACGCTGCAGGATCTGGTAGTGCAGCACCGAGCCTGCCTCGTTCAGTGCCACGATGGCGTTGTAGGGAAGCTCCTGCTCCCGCTGCCCGCAGGCGCCAACGAAAGCCTGGTGAATGTCGTACTCACTGCCCCCTTGTGCAAAGCAGTCCGCTGCGGCGGCATGACCGCGAAGGGCGATTCGATTGGCTTCAGCGAGACACTCGATTTCGTACGGGGTCTTGCTAGCACGGGTGTAGTCGAGCCGGCGCAGTAGACCGTCGGGGTTTACTGCGGCGAGGCCGTAGCCGCCGAGCTCCGGTAGCGAATCTCCGAGCCACGCGGTGCGCGACAGATCTTTCGGCAAGGCTGCCCGCGCCTCCTCGTGCGAGTGGACGATGACCACGTCGAAATCTTCAACCCAGGTAGCCTGCGGCAATGCGGCCGGCTGGTACCAAAAGTCCGTCGCGACGAAGAAAATCAGCTGCGGACGCGCTCCTGCGCGGTAGTGGATCAATGAGCCAGCGGCATCGGCGAGCGGCGCCCACCATTTGAAATGTGGGTGCGCTTTGTATGGGTAGTGCTGGTCATCCCGCGCCAGACCGAGCGGCTCTCCGGACTGGAACACCACCCCATCGAACCCGGCTGCTGCCAAGGCCCGGTCGGTTCGAGATCGCAGTTCGGCGATGTGAGCCGGGAAAAGCAAGTCGAGGGAGGGCATATTCATGACAGGATTCCTTTGGCCAAATGGGGTCCAGGGCGCTGATCCAGCAGCGACCCTGTCGCCGAATTCTAGGCGGCTGCTGCGGGCTTGTCCCGGCTCCGGGACCGGCACTGCAACAGCGGTTCCCAATTCTCGGCAAAGGTTGCTAGAATCCGCGCGCGATCCAAATCGCCAGACAAACTAGCTAGGTTGTTTGAATTTCTGTGTCACTACTTTTTGGGGTATACGACATGAACACGAAGCTCGCTCTCGCCGCTGTTCTCGCGGCTTTCGCTCTGACCGCCTGCGGTGGCAAGCCTGCTGAGGCTCCGGCCGAAGCTCCTGCTGCTGAAGAAGCCGCTCCGGCTGCCGAAGAGGCTGCTCCTGCTGAGGCCGCCCCGGCTGATGCCGCTGCTCCGGCTGATGCCGCTGCTCCGGCCGACGCCGCTGCCGCTCCGGCTGAGGCTGCTCCGGCTCAGTAATTCTCTGATTCAGAGAATGAAAGCCTGAGGAACGTTCGCGTTCCTCCAAAGAACCCGGGAAGATGGTCCGCCATCCCCCGGGTTTTTTCGTTTTAGACCATGCCCATACGCCTGCAACTCGCTACACCGCCCCTCGAAAGAGATTGGCTCGAGCGCATTTATCTCGACTGGTTGCATGAGCTTGCTGTCCTCTCTCGCGCTACGCCGCCGTCGACCGAGTTGCTGGCTCGAGAGCAAATCAACGACTGGTTGCAGGATCGTGCCGTCGATCTATTCGTATTACGGCGTGACGAGGAGCACGCAGGCTTTGCGTGCGTTGAAAGAGTCATCGGCGGCACTTCGCGTTTGCGCGAGTTCTATGTCGTTCCAAGCCTGCGGCGTCTCGGTGTTGGTAGTCATGCCGCCGCGTTGCTATTCGATCGCTACGCGGGGCCGTGGCAGGTCGAGGTGCTGCAGTCTGATCAGGCAGCGCTGCACTTTTGGGGCAACGTCATTCAAAGATATGCGTTAGATCGCCGGCGCGAGGAACGCGCAGACGGTCACGTGCGTTACGTCTTCCCGAGTCGTTCGGCCAAATAGCGACCGGTATGCGAGCCTGCTTGCCGCGCCACTTGCTCAGGTGTGCCGGCAGCGACCAATCGCCCGCCGCCGTGACCACCCTCGGGTCCGAGATCGATGATCCAATCGGCCGTCTGGATGACATCGAGATTATGTTCGATCACCACCACGGTATTACCTTCGTCGCGTAGCCGTTGCAGAACGAGCAGCAGTTGCGCAACGTCGTGAAAATGCAGGCCGGTGGTCGGCTCGTCGAGGATGTACAGCGTTCGGCCGGTGGCCCGTTTGGCGAGCTCGCGGGCGAGCTTGACGCGTTGCGCTTCGCCGCCTGAGAGCGTCGTGGCATTTTGTCCAAGCTTGAGATAGCCGAGGCCGACGTCGAGCAGGGTTTGCAGTTTCGGTTGCACCGACGGAATACTTTGAAAAAACTTCAAAGCATCTTCGACTGTCATCTCGAGCACGTCGTGGATGCTGCGTCCGCGGTAGAGAATATCGAGTGTTTCTCGGTTGTAGCGCTTGCCGCGACAAACGTCGCAGGGGACGAACACATCCGGCAAGAAGTGCATCTCGACGCGCATGACGCCATCGCCCTGACAGGCTTCGCAGCGACCACCCTTGACGTTGAAGCTGAAACGACCGACGTCGTAACCGCGACTACGGGCTTCGGGAACTTGCGCGAAGAGTTCGCGCAGCCCCGTGAAAATGCCGGTGTACGTGGCAGGGTTCGATCGCGGTGTGCGACCGAGCGGGCTCTGGTCGATATCGATCACTCGATCAAGATATTCAAGGCCTTCGATCGCCCTGCAGGGCTCGGCATCGACCGGGCCGCCGGAGAGTTCTGCGTTCGCGCGGCGCAGCAGCGTGTCGTTGATCAGCGTACTCTTGCCCGAGCCTGAGACGCCGGTGACGCAGGTGAAGAGTCCGAGCGGGATATCGACGCTGATATCGCGCAAGTTATGACCGCTCGCGCCGACGATGCGTAGCATGCGCTTGGATTGCGGCGGCGTGCGACTGGCCGGCATCGGGATCTTCCGACGCCCGCTCAAATACTGTCCCGTCAACGAGTCGGCGCTCGCCCGGATGTCAGCAGGTGTCCCCTGCGCCACGATGCGTCCGCCATGAACGCCAGCACCGGGGCCGAGATCGATGACGTGATCGGCGGTGTCGATTGCCTCTTCGTCGTGCTCGACCATGATCACGGTATTGCCGAGATCGCGCAGCCTGCGCAGCGTAGCGAGTAAACGTGAATTATCTCTTTGATGTAGTCCTATCGAGGGCTCATCGAGGATGTACATCACCCCGGTAAGCCCCGAGCCGATTTGACTCGCGAGACGGATGCGCTGGGCTTCGCCACCCGAGAGCGTGTCGGCACCGCGATCGAGAGTCAGATAGTCGAGACCGACATCCACCAAAAAGCGCAGCCTGTCTTCGACCTCGCGGACGACCTTGCCGGCGACTTCGCCGCGCCAGCCGGCTACCTGCAAGGTTGCGAAGAAATCGCGCGTGTCGGTGACCGAGAGACTGGTGATCTGCGGTAAGGATTTTTCCCCGACGAACACGTGACGCGCCGTCAGGTTGAGGCGACTGCCATCGCAGTCGGGGCACTTGCGCCAGCCGCGGTACTTAGCGAGTTCTTCGCGCACGGCCGGTGAGTCCGTTTCGCGATAGCGTCGTTCGATATTGCGCAGCATTCCCTCGAAGGGGTGTTTACGAATCGAGTGCTTACTGCGACCGATACCGTAGATGAATTCGATTTCTTCCTCGCCACTACCGTAGAGCAGGATGTCTCGCACGCGCGCAGGCAGTTCCTGCCAAGGCTCTTCGATGTCGAACCCGTAATGCGTCGCGAGCGTCGTGATCAGTTGCAAATAGTGTGGGTTATGTCGATCCCAGCCACGGATCGCGCCACCCGCCAGCGACAGATGCGGAAACGCGGCCACCCGCGCCGGATCAAAGAATTCCTGTTGGCCGAGTCCGTCGCATCCCGGGCAGGCGCCGGAGGGGCTATTGAAGGAGAACATCTTCGGTTCGAGCAGCGGCACGGCATACCCACAACTCGGGCAGGCATGGCGGTTCGAGAACAGCATGCCTGTTTTGGCTTTCGTGTCGTCCATGCGCAAGACGCTCGCCGTACCGCCCGAAAGGCGCAGCGCTGTTTCCAGCGATTCGGCGATACGCTGGGTCGCATCGGGACGCACCTTGAGTCTATCCACCACGGCTTCGATGCGGTGCTTGCGTCGCGCATCGAGCGTTGGAGCGGAGTCAAGTTCGTACACCTGACCGTCGATGCGGGCACGCACGAAACCTTGAGTCTGCAGATCGCGTAACACGCTCTCGTGTTCTCCTTTGCGATCTTCGACCAGCGGCGCGAGCAGCAGGATCGCCGTGCCTTCTTCGAGCCGCAGGATCTGATCGACCATCTGGCTGACCGTCTGCGCCTCGAGCGACACGCCGTGCTCTGGGCAACGCGGTACGCCGGCACGCGCGTAGAGCAATCGCAAATAGTCGTGGATCTCGGTGACCGTACCGACCGTCGAGCGCGGATTGTGGGACGCCGCTTTCTGCTCGATGGCGATGGCGGGGGATAGGCCTTCGATGTGGTCGACATCGGGCTTTTCCATCATCGAGAGAAACTGCCGGGCGTAGGCCGACAGCGATTCCACGTATCGGCGCTGACCCTCCGCGTAGAGCGTGTCGAAGGCGAGCGTCGACTTGCCCGAGCCTGACAGACCCGTCACGACCACGAGCCGATCGCGGGGAATGTCGACGTCGAGGTTGCGAAGGTTGTGGCTGCGGGCGCCGCGGATGCGGATGAAGGCCATGATGGGGCTGCAGAGGTCGTTGTGGCGGGAAAACAGCCGGTTAGTGTACCCCCGGGGCGGGTTGCCCGGGGCTTAAGTCGGTGAATTACCGAGATTTTTGCGGTGCAGCACCCTCGGGGGGCGGCTAAAATGGCACTCCTTTTCGGAAAAGTCCCCCTTGGGTCGCCCCCCGGCGACCCCAAATAGAGGGCACACTAGGCAGGACTCAACATGGCGCGCGGCATCAACAAAGTCATTCTCGTCGGCAATCTGGGCCAGGACCCGGATACCAAGGCCATGCCCTCAGGCATGACGGTCTGCAACCTGCGTATCGCCACCAGCGAAAGCTGGAAGGACAAACAGTCCGGTGAAATGAAAGAACAAACGGAATGGCACAGTGTGGCGCTGTTCGGTCGCCTCGCCGAGATCGCAGGTGAATACCTGCGCAAGGGCTCGCAGGTGTACATCGATGGCCGGTTGCGCACTCGCAAGTGGCAAGACAAGCAAGGTAACGATCGCTACACCACCGAGATCGTCGGTAACGAAATGCAGATGCTCGGCAGCGCAGGGCGCGGTGGCCCGAGCGGTGGCCCGAGCGGTGGCATGGGTGGTGGTGGCGAGTCTCGCGGCGGCGCCCGTAGCGGCGGTCGCTCGGATGATGAGGGTTACTCGGAGCCGGTGCGCAGCAGCACCGAGAAAGACGATTTCGATGACGACATCCCGTTCTAAAGTGCCGAATCGCTACTACATCAAGACGTACGGTTGCCAAATGAACGAGTACGACTCCTCCCGCATGGGGGACGTACTCGCGGCAGCCGAGGGCATGGAGCCCACGGACGATCCGGCGCAAGCCGACATCCTGCTGGTCAATACCTGCTCGGTGCGTGAGAAGGCCGAGTCGAAAGTGTTTTCTTTGCTCGGCGAATGGAAGTTGCTCAAGGATGCCAAGCCCGGTTTGGTGATCGGCGTCGGTGGGTGTGTTGCGAGCCAAGAGGGCGAGACGCTCGTCAAGGCTGCTCCCCAGATCGACCTGGTATTCGGCCCGCAGACGGTTCATCGCTTGCCCGAGATGCTCGGCGAATTGCGTAGCGGTCGCCGCGCCGTCGTCGATGTCAGCTTTCCCGAGATCGAAAAGTTCGACCAGTTGCCGGCTCCGCGCGCAGAGGGGGCAACGGCCTTCGTGTCGATCATGGAAGGCTGTAGCAAGTACTGCAGTTTTTGTGTCGTTCCCTACACCCGCGGCGATGAGATCAGTCGCCCTTTCGAGTCGGTTCTCGAAGAAGTGCGTGGACTCGCCGCCCAAGGCGTGCGCGAAGTCACGCTGCTTGGCCAGAATGTGAATGCCTACCGTGGTCCGATGGATGATGGCGTTCTCGCCGATCTCGCGACGCTCATCCACCACGTCGCTGCGATCGAGGGCATCGAACGCATTCGTTTCACTACGTCGCATCCGCTCGAGTTCGACGACAGTCTGATCGAGGCGTATGCGAACGTGCCCGAGCTCGCGAACCATCTGCACCTGCCGGTGCAGTCGGGTTCCGATCGCGTACTCGCCATGATGAAGCGCGGTTACACGGCGCTCGAATTCAAGGACAAGATCCGCAAGCTCCGAGAAGTGCGCCCCGATATTTCGGTCACCTCCGACTTTATTGTCGGGTTCCCAGGGGAAACCGAGCGCGACTTCGAGGCTACGATGAAGCTTGTCCGTGATCTCGAAATCGACCAGTCATTCAGCTTTCTCTACAGCCTTCGTCCCGGTACGCCCGCGGCTGCGCTGCCGGACGATGTTCCGCACGAGGAGAAGCAGGCGCGTTTGGCTCGCTTGCAGGCGCTGCTCGAAGAGCATTCGCAAGCCCGTAATCGGCGCATGGTCGGCAGCATCCAGCGCGTGCTGGTCGAGCGTCCCTCGCGCAAGGATCAAACCGAACTCGCGGGTCGTACCGAAGATAATCGTTGGGTGAACTTTCCGGGTCCCGCTGATCTGATCGGACATTTCGTCGACGTGCAGATCACCGAAGCCAAGGCGCATTCGCTGCGCGGCCGCATTCAAGCGACTGAGGCTCGACGTGCCTGACTCGATTCCGCCGGGAGCTTCCCGCGAATTTTCCTTGGAGCCACCTGACAACGAGCGTCTCGCCAATCTGTGCGGGCCGCTCGACGAGAATCTACGCTTGATCGAGTCTCGACTCGGGGTGGAAGTTCGTCGTCGCGGCAGTGTGTTCCGAGTGCAGGGGCCTAAGGCGGCGGCGGCCGAATCTTTGCTCGGCGAATTGTTTCGCCTGACTCGCACCGAAGACGTCACGCCCGAAACGGTGCATTTGGCGCTGCGCGATCATGACCGGCCCTCCGATGAGCCCGCGCCCGCCGCCGGTCGAGGGGCGACCGAGTCGGCTGCGGCTGATGCAACGGCGATCGACGAGCAGGCCGATACGGGTCTGCGAACCTTGCGCGGTACCATTCGCGCTCGCGGTGCGAACCAGCGCGAATATTTGAAGCGCATCCGTCAGAACGATCTCACTTTCGGTGTGGGGCCCGCGGGCACCGGCAAGACTTATCTCGCTGTCGCCTGTGCGGTCGAGGCTTTACAGTCCGATCGCGTACGCCGCATCGTGCTCGTACGTCCGGCGGTCGAAGCGGGTGAGCGACTCGGCTTTCTGCCGGGTGATCTCACTCAGAAAGTCGATCCGTATCTGCGCCCGATGTACGACGCACTCTACGAGATGATGGGGTTTGATCGGGTGGCGAAGCTCATCGAACGCAACGTGATCGAGGTGGCGCCGCTCGCTTTCATGCGAGGTCGCTCGCTGAACGATTCGTTCATCATCCTCGATGAAGCGCAGAACACGACTATCGAACAGATGAAGATGTTCCTGACGCGCATCGGATTCGGTTCGCGTGCGCTCGTGACTGGCGATCCGACTCAGACCGATTTGCCACCGGGCAAGCCTTCAGGCTTACGGCATGCGATCGACGTACTGCACGGGGTGCACGGAGTCGCCTTCCAGTTTTTCGAAGCGCGCGATGTCGTGCGTCATCCGCTCGTGCAGCGCATCGTGCAGGCTTACGAGGCCCGCGACACGTGATCAAGCCGCTCGCGGTCGACATCCAGAATCTGACGAAAACCACGCTTGTGAGTTCCGCCGCGATCCGGCGTTGGGCGCGTGCGGCATTCGGCGCACGGGGCGCGGGAGCGAGTCTCGTGATCCGGTTCGTTGGTGCCGCCGAGGGGCGTCGACTCAATCTGTTGTGGCGCAGCCGTGACTACGCCACCAACGTCTTGTCGTTTCCGCCTCTCGTCGTGCCGGAGCCCCCGAGCGCGGCGCGTGCTACACGCCGCTCGAAGGAGCTGCGCCTGGTCGGTGATCTTGTTCTCTGTGCACCGGTTGTGGCTCGTGAGGCCAAAGAGCAAGACAAGCCGATCGCAGATCACTACGCGCATCTGATCGTGCACGGCTGTCTGCACTTGCAGGGTTACGACCACGAGCACGATGTCGACGCCCTGCGCATGGAGCGACGCGAGCGACGTCTGCTGAAGATGTTCGGCATCGACGATCCCTATCGATCCCAATAAAAAATGAATCAACTACTGCTGGAGCTACGATGACATCCGCCAAACCCGGTGTGTTCGCTTGGATACGCCGCGTTGCCAAATCTCTCTCGGGCGAAGCCCAGGATCTCGCCGATCTGAACGTCCAGTTGCGTCAGGCGCTGGAGCGGGGCCTCATCGACGCCGACGCGTTGCAAATGCTCGAAGGCGTGCTCGAGGTGGCAGACCTGCAGGTACGCGACATCATGGTGCCGCGCTCGCAGATGGTGGCGGTGCGTCGGGATGAGCCCGCTGAGAGTTTGCTGCCGATCATTGTGGAGTCCGGTCACTCGCGTTATCCCGTTATCGACGACGATCGTGACGATGTCGTTGGGATCCTGCTTGCCAAGGATGTATTGCGGGTGTTCGCGAGCGGTGACGAAGCGAATTTCGATATGCGCGAGTGCATGCGGCCTGTCGTGGTTGTTCCCGAATCCAAGCGGGTCAATGTTCTTCTCAAAGAATTCCGCCGAAATCGAAACCACATGGCTATCGTCGTGGATGAATATGGCGGCGTTGCCGGTCTCGTCACTATCGAGGATGCCATCGAGCAGATCGTCGGCGATATCGACGATGAGTTCGACGTCGAGGAAGATCAGAATATCCGTCAGGAAGCGGATCGCCAGTATCTCGTGCGAGGGGCCACGCCGATCGAGGAGTTCAACGAATTTTTCGGTCTCGAGTGGTCCGATGAAGAGTTCGACACGGTGGCGGGGCTCGTCATGAAGCAACTGGGTCACATGCCACGCCGCGGCGAGACCGCATTCATCGAAGGTGTCGAGTTTCGAGTGGTCCGCGCCGATCGTCGTCGAGTCGACACGCTTAAGGTGATCATGCCGAGCGATGTTGCGAAAAGCGATCAAGAAGGGGAGCGCGACTGAATCTCGCGCGATCCAGTGCGTTCAAGCTGACGTCGGCACTGAGCGCGGGTGCCGCGCTCGCGTTGGCTTTTGCGCCGTTTGGTTATTGGCCGCTGGCGATCTTGTCGCCCGCAATCCTGTTTTTTCTTTGGCAAGGTCAAGCGCCGCGCGCGGCTGCGTTGACGGGCTTTCTGTTCGGCGTTGGCACTTTCGGTGCTGGCACCTATTGGCTCTACATCAGCATCCACGGTTTCGGTCAGGCGCCGGTGTGGTTGGCGCTGTCCTTAATGGCCGCACTCGTAGCGATCATGGCCTGTTACGGCGCTGTGCTTGGCTATGTGGCGGCGCGCTGGTTGCCGGCGCGGGGTGTGTGGCGTTGGCTCGTCGGATTGCCGGCAGCCTGGATGCTGCTCGAGTGGGTACGCGGATGGTTCCTGTCGGGTTTCGGTTGGCTCTCCCTCGGCTACTCGCAGACGGATGCATGGCTTGCCGCGTACGCGCCGATTGGTGGCATGCCTCTGGTCTCGTGGATTCTGCTGCTCGGCGCCGGTGCACTCGTGACGCTCTGGTTCGGCTCATCGCGTGAGCGAGCTTTGGCGCTGGCGGTTCTCGTTCTGCCGTGGCTTGGCGGATACAGTTTGAAGTCGATCGAGTGGACGAAACCGCAGGGCGATGCCGTCGCGGTCGCCATCGTGCAGGGCGCCGTCTCACAGGATCAAAAATGGTTGGTAGCCAATCGCGATACGACCCTTGCGCGTTATCGCGATCTGACCTTGCAGGCACTCGGTACGCCACTCATCGTTTGGCCCGAGGCGGCCGCTCCTGACCTTGCGAATAACATCGTCCCATACTTGCAGGATCTCGCTGCAGCAGCACAAGGTCGCGACTCCGCGCTGCTGATGGGTTTGATCCGCGCCGAACCCGGTCCCGGTGCTGAGCCGCTCTACTACAACTCGATCCTCGCATACGACGACGATGTTCGTTGGTACGACAAGCATCACCTGGTGCCTTTCGGTGAATTTTTTCCGGTACCTAAGTTCGTGCGTCGTTGGTTGCGCCTCATGAATCTGCCTTACTCGGACTTCACCTCCGGTGCGGCTGTACAGCCGCCGCTGTCGATCGCCGGGCTGCGTTTATCGGCGAGCATTTGTTACGAAGACGCGTATCCAGCCTCGCAGTTGAGTAGCGCGCGTGAATCCACGGCACTTGTTAATGTCACCAACGACGCTTGGTTCGGTCGATCGACCGCGCGTCATCAGCATCTGCAAATTTCGCGTATGCGCGCGATCGAATCGCAGCGTTACGTCATTCGCGCGGCTAACGACGGCATCTCGGCGATCATCGGACCGCGTGGCGAAATGCTGGCGCAGGCACCTGACTTCACGCCCGTCGTGTTGCGTGGCGAGGTGGTCCCGCATGTCGGTGTGCCGCCGTATCTGCGTTTCGGCAACTTGCCTTGGCTTTGCTTCGCAGCGCTCTGCAGTTTCATGGCAGTCATCATGAGACGTCGTGAGCGTGAACTTCCGGCGGCCGCGTCGGTCTAGGGAGAGTGTTTATGCAATGGGTGTGGTCCATGTCACGACGTCCGTTCGTGCGCCGTTCGTTAGGCGCCATTCTGTCCGTCTTCATCTTCACGGCTTGCCAAGGCGATTTTTCCTCGGCGCGACCCGCTGATCTGGCGCAACTGCCTGCGGTCTCGGCATCGGGTGTTACCTCTAGCGTCGTCGCAGCCGGCTCGTCACCGACCACTGCTATCGGCAATTTGCCGGATTTCGCGACGCTGGTTCAGCAACAAGGTCCTGCCGTGGTCAACATCTCGACCAAGGGCAAACGCATGCGCGTGAGTGCCTCGGGCGAGGATCCGTTCTCGGAGTTTTTCCGTCGATTCGGTGTGCCGGTACCGCCGGGGCAGCGGGGCATGCCGCAGCCGGATGGCGAGTCTGAGAGCAATGAGGGACCGCGCCGACCTGGTGGAGCGGGTTCAGGCTTCATCGTCAGCAGCGATGGCTACATCCTCACCAACGCGCATGTCGTCAACGAGGCGGATGAGGTCACCGTCAAGCTGACCGATCGTCGCGAGTTCAAAGCGACGATCGTGGGTGTGGACGAGCCAACCGACGTGGCTGTGCTCAAAATCGAAGCCACAGGATTACCGGTGGTTCGAATTGGTGACCCTGCCAAATTGCGCCCCGGTGAGTGGGTGCTAGCGATCGGCTCGCCGTTCGGATTCGACAACAGTGCGACTGCCGGTATCGTCAGTGCCACCGCACGCGGTCTGCCTGGCGGCGATACCAACTACGTCAACTTCATCCAGACCGACGTGGCGGTGAATCCCGGCAACTCGGGCGGCCCGCTGTTTAACCTGGCCGGTGAAGTCGTCGGCATCAATTCACAGATCTATAGCCGCTCGGGCGGCTACATGGGTATCTCGTTCGCGATCCCCATCGACGTTGCGGTCAACGTGCGCGATCAACTCATCTCGAAGGGTCGAGTCAGTCGCGGCAAGATCGGTGTGACCATTCAGCCCATCGATGCGGCGCTCGCCGATAGTTTCGGGCTCGATCGTCCGCGCGGTGCGTTGGTCGGTGCTGTCGAAGAATCGGGCCCTGCTGCCAAGGCGGGTATCCGCGCCGGCGACATCATCCTGTCGGTGAATGGTCGACTTATTGAGCGCTCCGAAGAGTTGCCGACCGTGATCGGTGCGATCAAGCCTGGTGCCGACGCGATTGTCGAAGTCTGGCGCGATCGTAGCGCACGTCGTCTGAACCTGCGGGTGGCGGAGTTGCAGGCCGCGACGAGCGAGACGAGCGCCGACACCAAGCCGGAGGCGGACGATGCGGCGGATCGATTGGGTCTCGTCGTGCGTGAGCTGACCGACGAAGAGCGTTCACGCGCCGCGGCTCGCGGTGCCGTACCGCGCGGCCTGTTGGTCGAGCGCGCGCAGGGCGCAGCCCGCGATGCTGGCATCCAGCGTGGTGATTTCATCGTCGGGATCCGCGGGCAGCGTCTCGAGTCGGTCAAGCAGTTCCGCGACGCTGTGGCCAAGGAAAAGAAAGTCGTCCCGCTGCTAGTCTCGCGGGGCGGAAATGAGCTCTTCATCGCTGTGGCCGTGGAATGACCTGAAGCATCCCCGGCCCCCGTCGTGTACGATCGCGTCTCCGCGAGAGGCGCGGTTTTACACGGTTTTTAAAGATGGATGAGCGTTACGAGCCGGCGATCGTCGAGCGCGCGGCACAGCAACACTGGAACACCCACCGCAGCTTCGCGGCGAAGGAAGATCCCTCGCGCGAGAAGTTCTACTGCCTCTCGATGTTCCCGTACCCCTCGGGCCGGTTGCACATGGGGCACGTGCGCAACTACACGATCGGTGATGTGCTCTCGCGCTTTGCGCGTCTGCAGGGCAAGAACGTGCTGCAGCCGATGGGGTGGGACGCCTTCGGTCTGCCTGCCGAGAATGCCGCCATGGCCAATGGCGTGGCGCCAGCGAAGTGGACACGCGACAACATCGCGTACATGAAAAAGCAGTTGCAGGCACTCGGCTTTGCGATCGACTGGGATCGTGAAATCGCGACCTGTGATGCGTCCTATTACCGCTGGAACCAATGGTTGTTCCTGCGGATGCGTGAGAAGGGCATCGCTTACAAGCGAACGGGCGTCGTTAACTGGGATCCGATCGATCAGACCGTGCTCGCCAACGAGCAAGTCATCGACGGTCGCGGTTGGCGCACGGGTGCGTTGGTCGAGAAGCGCGAGATCCCGATGTACTACCTCAACATCACCGCCTATGCGGATGAGTTGCTCGGCGATCTCTCGACTCTCGATGGCTGGCCCGAACGCGTACGAACCATGCAGGCGAACTGGATCGGTCGCAGCGAAGGCGCCGAGGTCAGCTTCCCGTTTGCTGACGATACGCGCTCGCTCATGGCGGGCGACGGTGCGCTCAAAGTATTCACAACTCGCGTCGACACCCTCTTTGGTGTGACTTTCATGGCGGTGGCCGCCGAGCATCCGCTGGCGCTTGCCGCGGCTGCCCAGAATCCGGCGCTCCAAGCCTTCGTCGACGAATGCCGACGGGGCAGCACCATGGAGGCGGATGTCGCCACCATGGAAAAGAAAGGTTTGCCGACCGGTTTGCATGTGGTGCATCCCTTCACCGGCAAGCTCGTCCCCGTGTGGGTCGCCAACTATGTGTTGATGGGTTACGGCGAAGGCGCCGTCATGGGCGTGCCGGCGCACGACGAGCGCGATTTCGCGTTTGCGCTGAAGCACGCCATCGACATCGTGACCGTGGTTCGCCCGACCGATGGCTCTTACGAAGAGGCGCTCGAGCCTTGGCAGGAGAGTTACGGTGAGACCGGCGTCACCGTGAACTCGGGCGAGTTCTCTGGTCTCGACTTCGTCGCGGCCTACTCCGCAATTACCACGGCCCTCGAGGCCAAAGGTCTCGGTCGCAAGCGTATTCAGTTCCGCCTGCGCGATTGGGGTATTTCGCGGCAACGTTACTGGGGTTGTCCGATCCCGCTCATCCACTGCGAACACTGCGGTGAAGTGCCGGTGCCGGATTCGCAGTTGCCGGTCGTGCTGCCCGAAGATCTCGTGCCCGATGGCAGCGGCAATCCGCTCTCCAAGTCGCCGTCCTTCCATCAGGTCGATTGTCCGAGTTGCGGCAAGCCAGCGCGTCGTGAAACGGACACGATGGATACCTTCGTCGATTCATCGTGGTATTTCCTGCGTTATGCGTCGGCGGGCAACGATCAGGCCATGGTCGATGAGCGCGCGCGCTACTGGCTGCCCGTCGATCAATATATCGGCGGTATCGAACATGCGATCCTGCATCTGCTGTACTCGCGCTTCTGGACCAAGGTCATGCGCGACCTTGATCTCGTGCACGTGACCGAACCGTTTGCGAATTTGTTGACGCAGGGTATGGTGCTGAACCACATCTATTGGCAGCAGCCGGCTGAAGGTCGACGCGCTTATTTCAATCCGCTCGATGTAGATGTCGAAGAGCAGGACGGCGTGAAGCGCTGGTTCGCGACGCGCGAGGATGGCTCACGTCTCGAAGTGAATTACGACGGCCTTGGCACGATGTCGAAGTCGAAGAACAACGGCGTCGATCCGCAGAGTCTCGTCGAAAAATATGGCGCCGATACCGCGCGCCTGTTCATGATGTTCACGGCGCCGCCCGAACAATCACTCGAGTGGTCGGATGAGGGCGTGCAGGGCGCGTTCCGTTTCATTCGACGTCTCTGGAAGGCCGTGCATCAACACGTGTCGCAGGGCACGGCGGGCAAGCCGGATGTCGCGAATCTCACGCCGGCGCAGAAAGAGTTGCGTCGTGCGGCACATCAGGCGCTCACCAAGGTCACGGACGATATCGGCCGTCGCCGCACCTTTAACACCGCTGTCGCGGCGGTGATGGAGCTGCTCAACACCGTCTCGCGTTTCGAAGACTCCACCGAACAGGGTCGTGCCGTCGTGCAGGAAGCGCTCGAGATCGCGACGATCTGCCTCTCGCCGATCGTGCCGCACGTGTGTCATACGCTGTGGCACGAGCTCGGTCACGCCGAGGCGATCATCGATGTGCGTTGGCCTGTGGTCGATACGAGTGCGCTCGCGCAAGATGCCATCACGCTGGTTGTGCAGGTGAACGGCAAATTGCGCGGTCAAATCACCGTGCCAGTCGATGCCGATGCCGAGACCGTCAAGGCGGCTGCGCTCGCCGAGGAGTCGGTTCGCAAGTTCGTCGGTGAGGGACCGCCCAAGAAAATCGTCGTGGTGCCGCGCAAACTGGTCAACGTGGTGGTCTGATGCGTCGATTCGCGCTACTGCTGGCGCTGTGTGCGGGCTTGGCAAGCTGCGGCTTCCAGTTGCAGTCGCGATTGGCCTTGCCCGAGTCGATTGCCGTGCTCGCGATCGATACCGAGGATCGACAGAGTCCATTCGCGCAATCGCTTTCAGAGGAGTTGCGCGGCGCTGGTGCGCGAATCGACGGTTCAGGTCGCGGCGTGTTGCGATTGCGCATCGAACGCGATGAACTACTCGAGCGAGTCGCCTCGGTTTCGGCGCGCAACCAACCGCGTGAATACGAACTTACCTATGTCGTTCGCTATTCCGTGCTGCGTGACGGCGTTTATCTCGTCGAAGCTGAAGAGGTCACGGCCACGCGTGATTTCAGTTTCGATGAGCGTCTCGCACTCGCCAAGTCGCGCGAGCGCGAGCAGTTGCGCAAGACTCTCGCTCGCGAGCTCGCCGGCGTCGTATTGCAACGCATCGCCAGCCTCGATTAAGCGTGCTCACGCTAGGTGATCCGGATTTGCGTGTGGCTCTGCTGAGCCTGCTGTCGCCCTACGGGCTAAAGCTTGAGTGGGTCACCGCTGCTACGCCGATCCCGGGCAGCTATTGGGGTGAGAGCGAAGCGGGGCTGATCGGTGATCGACTGTATTTGCGTCACGACACGCCGTTGCACTCGGCTTTGCACGAAGCGGCGCATTTCGTCTGCATGACAGCGTCGCGTCGCGAAGTGCTCGAGCGTGATGCGGGTGGTGACCACAGCGAGGAAAACGCAGTCTGCTATTTGCAAATTCTTTGGGGAAATACGCTACCCGGTGTAGGGTTCGCCTGCATCCTCGCAGACATGGACACCTGGGGCTATACCTTTCGCTTAGGTTCCGCGGCGCGCTGGTTCGACGAAGATGCGAGTGACGCGCGGCAGTGGCTGCAGCGCGAGTCGATTTTGCGCGAGGACGGTACCCTAAGCGGCCGATGCCGCGCTTAACGCGCGGCGTAGCGATCGGTCGCCGCGATGAGTTCGCTCAGGATCCCGGGCTCGAACGCCGAATGGCCTGCATCCGCGACGATGCGCAAGTCTGCTTCCGGCCACGCCTTGTGCAGATCCCACGCACTCTTGATCGGACAGACTACATCGTAACGACCTTGTACGATCGTGCAGGGAATCGAGCGAATCCGATGTACGTCATCGAGAAGTTGCGTCGGGCTGCGGAAGAAGCCGCCGTTGATGAAGTAGTGACACTCGATACGGGCGAAGGCTTCGGCGAAGGTCGTGTCCGCGAAGCGATCGAGTGAGTCGGGGTCGAGTCGCAGATAGCTCGTCGCCCCTTCCCAGATCGACCATGCGCGCGCAGCCGCTTGGCGTGTTGCCTTATCCTCACTAGTCAGGCGCTCGTAGTACGCCTTGATAATCTCGTGACGTCGATCATCCGGGATCGGTTCGAGGAATTTCTCGTAAAGATCCGGGTACAGCGCGCCCGCGCCGTCGGGCTTGCCGTAAAACCAGTCGAGCTCCCACGGACGCAGCAGGAAAATGCCGCGTAGCACCAGTTCCATCACGCGATCCGGATGGGTTTGAGCATAGGCCAGCGCGAGTGTCGAGCCCCAGGAGCCGCCAAAGACCTGCCACTGGTCGATGCCGAGGTGTTCGCGAATCTGCTCGATATCGGCGACGAGATCCCAAGTGGTATTGCTTTCGAGGTTGGCATGCGGTCGGCTCTTGCCGCAGCCGCGTTGGTCGAACAGCACGATGCGATAACGCGCTGGATCAAAGAATCGACGCATGCGTGCGTCAGTGCCACCACCCGGGCCACCGTGCAGAAATACGACTGGCTTACCAGCCGGGTTACCACTTTCTTCCCAGTAGATCTCGTGCACGTTCGAGACTCGCAGCATGCCGCTGCGGTACGCCTCGAACGCGGGATACAGAGTTCGCAGAGCTGCGCTCATCACAACACCTCGCGCAAAGCTTTGGAGGGCGAAATCATCGGGCCGAGCGGAGTGCCGCCGACGAGGTGGACGTGCAGGTGATACACCTCTTGTCCGCCGTGCGCGTTGCAGTTAATGATGAGGCGATAGCCGTTCTCGGCGATGCCTTCACGCTTGGCGAGATCACGCGCGACGGTGAACATATGACCGACGAGGGCCTCGTCTTCATCGGCGATGTCGTTAGCGGTTGCGATTGCCTTATTTGGCACGATCAGTAGATGCACCGGAGCGCGCGGGTGGATATCGCGGAAGGCGGTGACGCGTTCGTCCTGATGGACGATATCCGCTGGCAGTTCACGATTGACGATACGTTCGAATAGCGTCGGCATGATGCGCTCTCAATATTTGTAGATCTCGACCTTGGTCGCATCGAGCTGATAGGCCGCAGCGCCCAAGCGGGTGGTCTTGTTAGTGGTCTTCATGCGTCCGGTGATCCAATACGCCTCGTAGATCGAGTCGAGCGCGACGCCCTTAGCCATCTTCACGTAGACGATTTGATTCGGCGGTGGCGGTGGTACGTGGATGCAAGCGCCAAAGTAGGGAACGAGGAAGAACTCCGAGACCAGGCCGTCTTTGCCGACATCGAGCGGCACGATGAACCCCGGAATCTTGAGCGACTGACCGTTCAACTCCTTGTTGACGCTAAAGTCCATGACTTGCTGTGCGGCCATTCCGCCTTCACCGAGATAGTCGTGCGCCGCGGGCGGTGGGCCGGCGAGAAACTTCGAGCGGGCATCGGGCGGGATGAGTTCGTCCCAATCGATTTCGCGCACGGCGTTGGGCGCTCGTTTGGCATTTTTGTTCTTGTCGTTAGCCGAGGGCGCTGGCGTGCCGACCGGCGGAGGTGTGATGGCGTAGCTGGTGGCGACGCTAGCGACGATCAAGGTCGCAGCGCAGAGCCCGGACAGACAGGATTGGGTGAACGATCGAAACATGCCAGTCTCCATGAAACTCATCTGGGTCCAGTTTTCGGTCAAACGCGGATGGTCAGACCATCACTCAAGGTGTGACGGTAAGCGCGCCATGCTGGGTAGGCCCCCATCAAGAGAGCAGCGACGATGATGGCGCCCAGAATCAGCGCATCGTAGCCCGTCAGACCGCCTGGTTGCAGAAAGATTCCGAAGCGTCGCTCCAAGACGGGCTGCGCTGCGAACAACAGGCCGTAGGTGAGCGCCACGCCGGCTGCCACGCCCGCACTGGCCAGCATGCCGGCTTCGGTGATCAGCAGTGTGAAGATGTGCTTTGGTCTCGCACCTAAGGATCGCAAGATCGCCATTTCACGCCGCCGTTCGTTGAGGCTCGTGAGGATGGCGGTTAGCATGCCGAGCAGCCCTGCGAGCACGACGAAGGCAGCCACGATCATGAGTGCCGTGTCGGCGATGCCGACGAGGTTCCAAAGCTGACTCAGTGCAACACCGGGAATGATCGCCATCAAGGCTTCCTGACGATAATCGTTGATGGCGCGCTGCATGGTGAAAGTCATTACCTTGCTCTCCATCCCGACCATGAAAGCGGTGATGGATTCCGGTGTCAGATCTTGTCCGCGAGCCTCATCGGCTGACACCTGTGCGCCCGGTAGCGCGCGAGCTCCGCTCTGCCAATCGAGGTGGATCGCCGTGATCGCCTCGAGACTGACATGCACTGTTCGATCGATGGGTGTGCCGGTCTTGGCGAGAATGCCTGCGATCCGAAACGGTTTGTCGTCGTGCTTGGCGAAACTCACATTGCCGACGCCGTGCGCGATCACGATCGGGTCGCCGAGCTTATAGCCGAGTTGCCTCGCGACATCGGCGCCGATCACGGCGTCGTAGAGATCGTCGAACGGCTTACCGGCAGCGAACGTCATGCGCCGGTCGCCGGCGTAGCGATAGTGCTCGAAGTAGTTGCCGTTGGTGCCCATCACGCGAAAACCGCGATGCGAGTCACCGAGTGAAATCGGAATGGTCCAGGCCACATCGGGATGACGGGCGATTTTTTGATAGCTCTCCCAGCTGACGTTGGCAGTCGCATCGCCCACGCGAAATACGGAGTACAGCAACAGGTTCAACTGACCCGAGCGGGCGCCTACGATCAGATCGACGCCGGAGACGGTGTTGGCGAAACCTTCGCGGGCGGCGGTTCGCATCTTCTCGACACCAAGCAACAAAGCCACGCTGATGGCGATGGCGCTGATGGTCAGCAAGGCAGTGCTGCGACGGTTACGAAGTGAACGCCAAGCAAGACTTAGGGTATTCACGAGCGCACCTGGTTGATGTCGAGCAGCGATAGCGTGCGATCGAACAAGTACCCGAGCGAGGTGTCATGACTCACGAAGAGCAACGT
>CAIVYV010000162.1 GCA_903910215.1 uncultured Pseudomonadota bacterium | reverse complement strand
TTTCAGACATTGAGGTTGTTGACCTTCGCAACCATGATGGAACAGGCGACGTCGAAGACCTGATTAAGGCAGGTTCTCTGCGGCGGTGGATGGCTGCGAGAAAGACAACCTTCTCCGGCGAAAGGGCTCTAGGTCTCGTCGTCGTCTTGGAAGATGGCACCAATAAGCGTGCGCTTGACGCACTCAGGCTGGCCGTTGAGAGTGCCTTGTTGCCAAGGGTCCTAGTGGTACTCGATGCAGTCTCCGCCAAGGCTCCACTCAAGTTGAAAATCCCTGTCGTTCTTTCAGGCAGAGATCCACAGGTTGGCGTACTTGTGATTCGTGATGCGCTCGGGTCCCCCTACGGCGCTGGGGTAGGCGGCACGGCTCTAGGCGTCCCAAGACTTTCTGAATCTAGGAGTGACGAAGAGCTGCGCGATGAATCTATTCGGGCCATTGTTGATGCACTACGTGAGCCTAAAGTCTTTCAGGCCACATGGAGTGCGGTTAGTAAAGATTCATGGCGGGCAGTAAGCAGCATCGGGCTATTCCGCGGGGTTCTTGGCGGATTTACGCGTCAGGCAACGGCCGACCAGGTTGGACGAATCGCTGAGTTACTTGAGGGACAGCAACTTGAAACCAACGCGGGAAGCACTGTCTATCCAGAACTTTCCGCTGAACTCGCTGGAACAGAAGTTCCTGAGGGCGGTTATGACAGTGTGATCCCCCCGCGCCAGAGTGAGGCGCGACAGGTATACGAGCAGTCTCACTCCGCAGCAGCGACAGCAGTTGCCGCACTTGATGGAATCCTTGGCGACAAGCCCAAAAGTCGCTTCCCATTCATGTGGAGCAAATGGGTTGGCTCTTTGCTCCGACCATGGCAATCACGAATGGATCAAGCAGTAAGCGCAGCAAGGCAGTTTCGCCAGGCGCGAGCACTGCAAGATGAGATCTTGAGCCGCGCAGACTTTAGTCGCGGGGTTGAGATTAGCCAGGTAGAGGCCGCAAGGCGAGTCGGCGTTGAGGTAATGACTCAACTCCCAGAAAAGTACGATGTCGTTTCCAACCTGCGGGAAGAGGCGCTTAACGCGTTCTCAGACATTCGTCAGCTACGTGCCCCACTGCTGGCCGCTCTGGACTTCCGCAAGAAGGCACGCGCCGCACGCCCACGTACCCCCGTAGAGGCTCAGCAACTTCTATCTGATCAACTCAGCTCTCTCGGAATCGAGCGCGGACTTGAAACACTTGAGCGCGAGCCGGAACGCTACACCCCAGGATCGGGATCGGCATCCACCCTTGGCGTCTACGGTTCAAGCTTTGGGGACAACGTTGCTACGCGTTTGTTAGAGACGGTGCTTCTTACTGGCACGCGGAGCGGTGTGCTTGGGAAAGTTAAGTTTGCTGTCGGACTAGCACTCCTCGGGGCGTTTTTGCTGATCGCCTCGCAAGTCTTTGCAAGAACTCTTTCAGTGGGCTGGCCAGCTCTGGAGGTCAATTGGCTAAATGAACGCCTTGACCCGCTGGTTTCACAGCTGCTGAGCTGGCTTTACATTGACTTGGTTCCACTGTTGCCACTCGCACTTGGGGCTACTGGCGGTTTTTGGATTCTTCGCACAATCCTCACGGGGGGTACCGGCTGGATCGGTAGTTCGCTTGGGCAGGTTTATCGCCGAGCATTAGAAGTCGTTGTAGCTTTCGGCCTACTTAAAGTTCTTGGCTTGATTGCAACTGAAGCGCTAGGGCGGACGCTTTGG
>CAIVYV010000161.1 GCA_903910215.1 uncultured Pseudomonadota bacterium | reverse complement strand
CTGCCCAGCAAAACCCCGCGCTTGCGCGGGGTTTTTTTTGATCAAGGCAGTTCGGTCGAGCCCATCAGCCAACGATCACACTCGCGAGCCGCACCACGCCCCTCGTTGATCGCCCATACGACCAGACTCTGGCCACGACGACAATCACCGGCAGCGAAGACACCGGGACTATTGGTGGCGTAGTTGCCGTACTCGGCTTTGACGTTACGCCGATCGTCGAATTCGATGCCCAGATCCTGCGGCAACACCGTCTCAGGCCCAGTGAAGCCCATCGCGAGCAGCACGAGTTGCGCCGGTTGGGTGCGCTCCGCGCCCGCCTGCTCAATCGGAGCAAACTGACCCCGCTCGTTCTTCTCCCAACGTACTTCGACCGTCACGATTTCTTTGACTCGTCCAGTTTCGTCGCCGACGAGTTTCTTGACGGTGGTGAGGTAGGCGCGCGGGTCCTGACCGAACTTGGCCGCCGCCTCTTCCTGACCGTAGTCCATCTTGTACACGCGCGGCCACTCCGGCCATGGATTGTCGGCAGCACGCTCCATCGGCGGCTTTGACATGATCTCGAATTGCGTGAGCGTGCGGCATCCTTGGCGCATCGCAGTACCGACACAATCGGTTCCCGTATCGCCACCGCCGATGACGACAACGTCGAGTCCTTTGGCGTGCAAGGCGGCGGCAGCCGGATTCTTCGAGAGCACCGAATCGGTCGCGCCGGTGAGATAGTCCATTGCAAAGTGCACGCCTGAGAGCTGACGACCTTCCACGGGCAGATCGCGCGGCTGAGTCGCGCCCGTGCACAGCACGATGGCGTCGAAGTCGCGACGCATCATCTGCGCCTCGTAGTTATCGCCGACGTTCGTATTGCAGATGAACTTGATGCCTTCCTGCTCGAGCAACTTGATACGACGCATCACGACGTCCTGCTTGTCGAGCTTCATGTTGGGAATGCCATACATCAAAAGCCCGCCCGGACGGTCGGCTCGCTCAAGTACCGTCACCGTGTGCCCCGCGCGATTCAACTGCTGCGCAGCAGCAAGCCCAGCAGGCCCCGAGCCGACGACCGCCACCTTCTTGCCGGTGCGTGTCTTCGGCGGCTCGGGAACGACCCAGCCCTCCTCGAAACCACGCTCGATGATCGTGTTCTCAATGTTCTTGATCGTGACAGGCGGCGCGTTGATGCCAAGCACACAAGACCCTTCGCAAGGCGCAGGACACACCCGACCAGTGAACTCCGGAAAATTATTGGTCTTGTGCAGACGATCGAGCGCCTCACGCCACAGTCCCCGATAGACGAGATCGTTCCATTCAGGGATGAGGTTGTTGACGGGGCAGCCTGCCGCGCCACCACTGATCATCTTGCCGGTGTGACAGAACGGCACGCCGCAATCCATGCATCGCGCTGCCTGATTTCGCAGGCTGCGATCATCGAGATGATGGTGGAACTCGCGCCAATCCTTAACCCGCTCGATCGGCGATCGATCGAGTGGTGTTTCACGCAGATATTCGATGAACCCTGTCGGCTTACCCATGATCAGTTACCACCCACGCGCGACAAGTCGCGCGAATTTTCTTCGAAAGCCGCCATGATGGCCTCGTCACCCGAGAGTCCCTGGTCGTGAGCCCGCTTGATGCAGGCCAACACGCGCTTGTAGTCCTTCGGGATCACACGCATAAACTTGCTGAGCGTCGTTGGCCAGGCATCGATGATGCGCTGTGCATGCTCACTGCCGGTGGCGGCGATGTGACGCTGGATGAGTTGCTTGAGTGCGTCTGACTCCTCCGGATCTTCGACACGACCGACTTCCACCATCTGCGCATTGACCTTGCGCAGAAAGGCGTTGTCTTGATCAAGCACGTAGGCAATACCGCCTGACATACCTGCCCCGAAGTTGCGACCAGTCGGACCGAGCACGACGACGCGCCCACCGGTCATGTATTCACAACCATGATCGCCCACTGCTTCGACGACGGCATCGACACCACTATTACGCACCGCAAAGCGCTCGCCTGCCATGCCACGCACAAACAACTCGCCACCGGTCGCGCCGTACAGCGCGACGTTGCCGATGATCATGTTGTGCTCCGGCGCGAAGGACGCATCCTTCGGCGGGAAGACGGCGATTCGTCCACCCGAGAGCCCCTTGCCGACGTAATCGTTGGCATCGCCCTCGAGACTGAACGACATGCCACGCGGCATGAACGCCCCAAAACTTTGACCCGCCGAGCCATTGAAGCGGATGCGGATCGTGTCATCGGGCAAACCGGCGGAGCCCCACTTGCGAGTGATCTCACTGCCCGTGATGGTACCGACGACGCGATTGACGTTACGGATCTTGAGCGAGCCTTCGACCTTCTGGCCGCGCTCGATCGCAGGCTTGCAGATATCGAGCAGTTGCGTCGCATCCAGCGACTTCTCGAGGCCGTGATCCTGCGCGATCGATTGACGACGACCGACCTCGGGGCCGAGATCCGGCTGATAGAGAATGTTGCTGAAGTCGAAGCCGTGCGCCTTCCAATGATCAACAGCTGCCTGTACTTCAAGGCAGTCGGTGCGACCGATCATCTCATCGACCGTGCGGAAACCGAGGCTCGCCATGATTTCGCGCATCTGGGTCGCGACGAAGCGCATGAAATTCACTGCATGCTCAGGCTTGCCCGCAAAGCGCTCGCGCAAACGCGGATCCTGCGTCGCGACACCCGCGGGACAAGTATTCAGGTGACAGACGCGCATCATGATGCAGCCCACCGATACCAGCGGCGCCGTCGAGAACCCGAACTCCTCGGCGCCGAGCAACGCGGCGATGACAACATCGCGACCGGTCTTCAGCTGGCCGTCGGTTTCGACGACGATGCGACTGCGCAAATTATTGAGCACGAGAGTTTGATGCGCCTCGGCGAGGCCCAACTCCCAAGGCAAACCGGCGTGCGTCGTCGAGGTGAGCGGTGATGCGCCCGTGCCGCCATCGTAGCCGCTGATCAGGACCACATCGGCATGCGCCTTGGCGACGCCGGCCGCGATCGTGCCGACACCCACTTCCGCCACCAACTTCACGCTGATGCGCGCGGCGTTGTTTGCGTTCTTGAGATCGTGGATGAGTTCGGCCAGATCCTCGATCGAGTAGATATCGTGATGCGGCGGCGGCGAGATGAGCCCGACCCCCGCAGTGGTGTGCCGAGTCTTCGCGATCCAAGGGTAGACCTTGGTGCCGGGCAACTGACCACCCTCGCCGGGCTTGGCGCCCTGCGCCATCTTGATCTGGATTTCTTTGGCGTTGACAAGATATTCACTCGTCACACCGAAGCGACCCGAGGCAACCTGCTTGATGGCGGAGTTGCGTGAGTCTCCATTTGGCATGGGCTTGTAGCGCTCCGGATCCTCGCCACCCTCACCGGTGTTGCTCTTGCCACCGATACGATTCATAGCGATCGCCAGAGTTTCGTGCGCTTCCTGGCTGATGGAGCCATAGCTCATCGCGCCGGTCTTGAAGCGGCGCATGATGTTCTCGATGGGCTCGACCTCCTCGAGCGGCACCGACTCGCGACGCTTGAAGCCGAGCAGACCACGCAGCGTCGAGAGATTCTTGGAGCGATCGTCGATCAACTCGGCGTACGACTTGAAAGTCGCATAACTGCCAGTACGCACCGCTTTTTGCAGTCGATGAATACTCTCGGGGTTGAACACGTGGAATTCGCCGTCCGAACGCCACTGATACTGACCCCCCGCAGGCAAGACGGGCTCGGCGGCCACACGCTCGGGGAAAGCGGCCGCATGACGCATCAGCACTTCTTCGGCGATGACATCGAGACCGATGCCACCGACGCGAGATGCCGTGCCGGTGAAGTAGTCGTCGATAACATCCTGCCGCAAACCGACCGCTTCGAAGACCTGCGCGCCGTGATAGCTCTGTACTGCCGAGATACCCATCTTCGACATGACCTTGACGACGCCTTTGGTCGCCGCCTTGGCGAAGTTGGCACACGCAAGCTTGTGATCCACGTTCGGCAGCAGATCGTCGCGGATCATGCCATCGAGCGTTTCGAAGGCGAGATACGGATTGATCACGCTGCAGCCGTAGCCGATCAGCAGCGCAAAGTGATGAACCTCACGCGCTTCACCGGTTTCGAGTGCAAGCGAGACGCGCATGCGCAAGCCTTCGCGAATGAGGTAGTGATGCAATGCCGAGACAGCAAGCAGCGCCGGGATCGCCACCTGTTCGCGATTCACCCCGCGATCGCTGAGGATGAGGATGTTGACCTCTTCGTCCTCGATCAGGCGTCGTGCCTCGCTGCGAAGTTGTTCGATGGCCTTGCCTAAACCCTCGACACCACGCGCTGCACGGAAAAGGGTCGAGACGGTACCAACCTTGAGGCCAGGCAGCTGTACTCGACGAATCTTGGCGAACTCTTCGTTGGTGAGAACCGGGCCCTTGAGTTCGATGCGACGGCAGTCGCTCGGCTTCGGCTCGAGAAGATTGCCTTCGGAACCCAACCACACGTCTGAGGAGGTGATGATCTCCTCGCGAATGCTGTCGATGGGCGGATTCGTGACCTGCGCGAACAGCTGCTTGAAGTAGTCGTAAAGCAGTCGTGAGCGCTTCGAGAGCACAGCGAGCGGCGTATCGTTACCCATTGAGCCCACGGCTTCGACGCCATCTTTGGCCATCGGCGCCATAAGAATGCGCTGATCTTCGAAGGTGTAGCCGAATGCAATTTGTCGTGCGCGCAGCAACTCCGGCTCGGGCGCAGGCAACTGCGGCGCCGGCGGCAAATCCTTCAAATGCACCAGGTGCTCGCCGAGCCACTCGGCATAGGGCCGTTCGTTGACGACGGTACGTTTGATTTCTTCGTCTTCGATGATGCGCCGCTGTTCGGTGTCGATCAGGAACATGCGCCCAGGTTGCAAACGACCCTTGCGAACTACTTGTGCAGGCGGAATGTCGAGCACACCAGCCTCGGAAGCGACGACCACCATGTCGTCACGCGTGACGTAGTAGCGACCGGGCCGCAAGCCGTTTCGATCGAGTACGGCGCCGATGCGCAAACCATCCGTGAACGCGACGGCAGCCGGTCCATCCCAAGGCTCCATGAGACTCGAGTGGAATTGATAAAACGCCCGACGCGCCGGATCCATGTTTTCGTCTTTCGACCAAGGCTCCGGAATCATCATCATCATCGCGTGCGGCAACGAGCGGCCCGAGAGCACCATCAGCTCGAGCACGTTGTCGAACATGGAGGAGTCGCTGCCGTTCACGTTCACGATCGGCGTAATCTTTGAGACGTCCTCACCGAAAAGCGACGACTCGAGCAGCGCCTCGCGGGCGCGCATCCAGTTGATGTTGCCGCGCAGTGTGTTGATCTCGCCGTTGTGCGCGATGTAGCGATAAGGGTGAGCACGATCCCAACTCGGGAAGGTGTTGGTGCTAAAGCGCGAGTGAACGAGCGCGATCGCCGTCTCCATGCGCGGATCGCGCAGGTCGGGGAAGTATTGATCGAGCTGCATCGTCGTCAGCATCCCCTTGTAGACCAGCGTCTTGTGGGAGAGGCTCGCGACGTACCAGTACTCCGCGCCGCCGACCGTCGAGACGCGAATTTCGTTGTAGGCGCGCTTGCGGATCACGTAGAGCTTGCGCTCGAACTCGGCTTCGTCGGCGGTGTCTTCGCCACGCTCGATGAAAACCTGGCGGATAAAGGGCTCGCTCTGGCGCGCAGTCTCGCCGAGCATGGAGTTGTCGACCGGCACCGTGCGCGCACCGAGATAGACCTGCCCCTCGGCCTGCACGACACGCGCGAACACCTCTTCGATCCGACGGCGCTGGGTCGGATTGCGCGGCATGAAAATGAGACCACAGGCGTAGCGTCCGGGCTCCGGCAAGGTGATGTGGGCATCCTTGGCGGCATCCTTAAGAAAGCCGTGCGGCATCTGCATCAAAACGCCGGCGCCGTCGCCCGTGTT
>CAIVYV010000160.1 GCA_903910215.1 uncultured Pseudomonadota bacterium | reverse complement strand
TATTGGCGAAAGGCGCGTCGAAGATGAGGCGCTTCAACTCCACCTGCGCGCAGGTCCGTTCAAATACCGTGAACGCCTCGAACACATCGACGGCCGTTTTCGACTGCAATGAAGTCGAGAACACCGTACGACAGATGATGTCCGCGGTCAGGTGACTCATGGCCAGATCGAGCGAAAATGCCTCCCCACGCGCGGCTTGCTCGTCCATATGCTGCTCATAATCATCGACCGCCGCCGACATCGACATGAAGGCTTTGCCGAGGCGCATGTGCGAGAAGGCAGGGTCGATCATCTGCCGTTGGCGCTTCCAGATCGCACCACTGGAGACGAAAATCGAATTGCCCACCAAAGGCTCGAGCGCACCGACCATCAGATCGTTCTTCGGATAGATGCCGGAAGGATCGGTGAGCACGTCTCGCAGTAATTCCGGTGCGTTGACGATGAGAATAGAGCGGCGCGAATAGCCGAGCCAACCGGTCTGGACCTTGTAGGCCTTGGCCGGCAACAAACTCAGCAGGTCGCCATCACCGCGCGCCATCACGCGCAGCAAGGACACCAGCGCCGCGAGCGGCTGCGGTCTCGGTGGACAGTACATACGTCAACCATACTTTACACTAGCCGACGACATCGGCAGCATGGCGCTAGTGACCGACCCCATGATGACCCTGTTTCACGCCTTCGTAGTGCTGCACATCCTATTTGGCAGCCTCGGCCTCGTCGCATTCTGGATTCCGGTCCTCGGCCGCAAGGGCAGCCCGCTACACCGCCGCTGGGGACGGGTGTTCACCTGGACCATGCTGGCGACCGGGACGGCAGCAGTTGGCATCAGTATCTGCACCCTGATCGATCCGCAGGGCACCCATCCGCATTTGGAGAATCCGTCCTGGATACGCGGGATTTTCGGCTGGATGATGCTCGGTCTCGCCATCCTCACGGTCAATCTCGCGTGGTATGGCTGGTCCTGCATCCAACACCGAGAGAACCATCGCGGGCATCGTGAATGGCGGAATCTCGGTTTGCAGGCGCTGCTGACCGTCGCCGCCCTCGCCTGCCTCATCGAATCAATGCGGATCGGCGAACCCTTGATGCTCGGCATGCCCGCCATCGGCATCGCCACGGTCGCGACCAATCTCTGGTTCATCCTCAAACCGCAACCGGCGCGGCTCGACTGGTTGAAGGAACACATCAAGGCGCTGGTGGGTGCGGGAATTTCCGTCTATACGGCCTTTTTTGCATTCGGCGCCGTGCGTACGATTCCAGCCCTCGCGCTGCATCCGGGCCTGTGGTCGATCCCTCTGATCGTCGGGCTGACGCTGATCAGCTACCACCGATACGCCATCACGCGGCAACGCGCAGAGCAGGCTTGAGCGAGCCCCGCCGCACGGTGGTCATTGGTGCAGGTGTTGGCGGCCTTGCCGCCAGCATCGACCTCGCTCGTAGCGGTGTCGCGGTGACACTAGTCGAACGTGCCGAAACGGTCGGCGGAAAGCTGCGCAGTCTCTCGCCGCGCGGCCGTCCGATCGATGCAGGTCCGACCGTCTTCACCATGCATCACGTCTTCGAGTCTTTGTTCGCCGATGCGGGCTGTAGACTTGAAGATCACCTGAACCTGTTTCCGGCCTCTTTGCTCGCAAGACACGCGTGGGGACACGGTTCCAAGGTGCTCGACTTGCATGCGGATGTCCAACGCTCGATGGAAGCCATCGGCGAGTTCGCCGGATCGCGCGAAGCGAGAGGTTTTGGCGAATTTCTGGATCGCGCAGGCGCTTTGCATGCGAGTCTCCGCGAACCCTTCATGATGGCGCCGCGTCCGAGCGCCGCAGGCCTCATGCGCGAGCTGAACTTTGCTGGCATGCTCGCAATGTGGCGAACACCACCGTGGCTAACGCTGTGGCACGCACTCGCTACGCACTTTCGCGATCCACGACTTCGGCAATTGTTCGCACGCTACTCGACCTATGTCGGCTCGTCGCCCTTGCAGGCCCCCGCCACCTTGATGCTGATTGCCCATGTCGAGCAATCCGGGGTGTGGCTGGTCGAAGGTGGCATGCGTCGAGTCGCCGAGGCACTCGCGATGCTCGCGACGCACTGCGGTGCGCATCTACGTCTCGCCAATGGGGCACGTCGCATCGAGGTGCGTGACGGTCACATCGTCGGCGTTCACCTCGAGGATGGCGACTTCATTCCGGCTGATACGGTGATCTTCAACGGCGACACACAAGCGCTAGCAGACGGCATGCTCGGTGATGACGTCCATCGCGCCGTCAAACCTCGCGTGCGTACAGATCGGGCACTCTCCGCAGTAACGTGGTGCATCGACGCTCCGACACGGGGCTTTGATCTTGCGCATCACAACGTCTTCTTCGGCGAGGACTATCCCCGTGAGTTCTCCGATATCTTTGAACGTCGCCGCATCACGGATCGTCCGACGATCTATCTCTGCGCTCAAGATCGCGGTGAAGCGAGTACACCTCTGCAGAACGGCGATCCGGAGCGCCTGTTGATCCTCGTAAACGCCCCGGCAGATGGTGACCGAACGGGGGTGACAGAGATCGAACTGCAGCGACTGCAGCGAGGCGTCTTCGATCAGCTTGCGGCGAACGACCTGACCGTCTCGAGAGCACCCGTCGACTGTGCCATCACCCGGCCGCAGGACTTCGAGCGTTTATTCCCGGCGACCGGCGGCAGTCTCTACGGTTCGGCCAACCACGGTGCCTTTGCCAGCTTCTCAAGGCCGACCGCACGCACACGCATTCGAGGACTTTATCTGGCTGGCGGCAGCACACATCCGGGTCCCGGTGTGCCGATGGCGACGCTATCGGGTCGACTCGCCGCAGCCGCGCTGCTTCGCGATCTAGGCTAACGAGGCCGCGACGGCGGCGGCACGATCTTGTCGAGAAGATTCGCCGACGACACCACACCCGGGAGACCCGCACCCGGGTGCGTCCCGGCACCGACGAGATACAGCCCCTCAACCTCTTCGCTGCGGTTGTGCGGTCGGAACCAGGCACTTTGAAACAGTTTCGGTTCCATCGCGAATGCGGCGCCTTTCTCGGAGGCGAGCCGATCTCGAAAGTCGAGCGGCGTCAGCATCAGTGAGGTGGTCAACGCGTCGCCAAGACCCGGCAATACCGTCGACTCCAGACGGCGCTGAACGGCCGCCCGGTACGGCTCGGCGTGCGTCCGCCAATCCGTGCCGCTATCCAGATGCGGCACCGGCGCCAAGACGTAGAACGAGTCGCATCCCGGAGGTGCCAGACTGGGGTCGCTGGCACTCGGACGATGCAGATACAAACTAAAATCATCCGCAAGATGCTTGCGCTCAAAGATATCTTTCAACAATTCTCGATAGCGACCACCCAAGACCATGGTGTGATGATAAACATGGTCATAACGTCGATTAGTGCCGAAGTACCAAACGAATAAACTCATGGAATAATCTGCGCGAGCCAGTTTTGCATCGGTCCAACGACGGCGCGGCGTGGACCCCAACAATTTCCCATAGGTCGTCGCCACATCCGCGTTCGAAACAACGACCTCAGACTCAATCAGCTCGCCGCTTTCAAGCCGCACACCACAGGTACGACCTTCTTTGACTCGGATCTCGGCTACCGGTGAGTTGTATCGCAACTTGCCACCCTGCCCCTCGATCAGCCCCACGAGACCGCGGACCAAGGCGCCCATGCCACCTTCGGCATAGTGCACACCATAGCTGCGCTCGAGATGCGCGATGAGGCAGTAGTAGGCCGTAGTAGTAAAGGGGTTTCCGCCGATCAGAAGTGGGTGGAAGCTGAACAGGGTTCGCAACTTGTCGCTGCAGAAAAATCGGCTGACTTCGCTGTAAACCGAGCGATAACCA
Source organism: uncultured Pseudomonadota bacterium (assembly GCA_903910215.1). Taxonomy (GTDB): domain Bacteria; phylum Pseudomonadota; class Gammaproteobacteria; order Steroidobacterales; family Steroidobacteraceae; genus UBA964. The sequence goes on along the minus strand of CAIVYV010000160.1, from coordinate 9,679 downwards.
CCGAGACGAACCAGGTCGGGTGCGGCCCGCAACAGCGTCCCGATTTCGTGGAACGGCTGCTCCGCCAGATCCCGAAATGCGACTTCATAGATTTCGCGACTGCGCGCGAGAAATCGATCGAATCCTTCCACATCACGCGGCTCGATACGCGCCACCTGCTCACGCATCAGCGAAAGATCCGAGGTGTAGCGGAACACGTCGCCATCATCAAAGCGCACTTCGTAAAACGGATCGATCGAACGCAAGGTGACATCATCCGCGAGGCGCTTGCCGCAGATACGCCATAGATCTTCGAAGAGATAGGGAGCGGTGATGATCGTCGGACCGGCATCAAAGGTGTAGCCATCCTGCCGATACACGTAGCCTCGACCGCCCGGGCCGTCGAGACGTTCGAGAACCGTTACGCGATATCCCCGCGCACCAAGACGAATAGCCGCAGCGAGCCCGCCGAACCCGCTACCAATGACGATGGCATGACTCATGACCTGCGCTCCATCTGATGATCTACCTGACGCTCTACGGCACGCCGGATGCGACGCACACCCAAGGCCACGAGGATCGCGACCACCGGAATGCTGGTGGCAGTTATGACACCTGCACTCGGTAAAAAACTCAACCCGTCCAGCCCTTGGGCCAGATAGCCGATCAGCCCGACGATGTAGTAAGTCACGGCGGCGACTGACAATCCTTCCACGGTGCCCTGCAGTCGCAACTGCGCCGCCGCGCGCTGATTCATGGATTCGAGCAGCTGCTGGTTCTGCCCTTCACGGGTGATCTCGATGCGGGTAGACAACAATTGCGTCGCACGCGTGACGCGTTGCGAAAGAGACTCCATGCGCGCCATCACGGCCACGCAGGTATTCATGGCCGGGGCCAAGCGTCGTTCCATGAACTCCTGCAGCGTCTGCAGCGAGTCGACACGCTCTTCGCGCAATTGTTCGAGCCGGCGCTGCACGATTTCGTGATAGGCCTCGGCAGCACCAAAGCGATAGTGATGGTCGGCCTCGTAACGCTCGATCTCGGCTTGAAGACGCGTCAAACGCTCGAGCAGGACTGGCTCTTGTGTTTTGTCGATGTGCACGAGTTCGTTGGCAATAGAGGAAAGTTCGCGTTCGTCGCGTGCCAATTGCGGTGACAACTCGCGCGCCACCGGGAAGGCGAGCAACGCCAAAAGACGATACGTGTCTACCTCGAGCAACGCCTGCACTGCACGGCCGCACTGCGCCGGCGTCATGCCGCGATCGATCAACAGCAAACGACTAAAACCTTGCTCATCGATGCGAAAGTCGGTGAGCACTGTGGCCAGACCTCCGGCGATCAAGGATCCCACCAGTGCGCGCCCCCCGAAACTCTCGTTCGAGGTGGTTACGAAGCCTTCCCCCCATGCCGCGCCACCCGGCACCACTTCGGCGTGTCCTGCGTAGAGCATCTGGCCCGGCAGTCGCTCTAGCCAATCCCGGGGTAACGACGCTGTTGCTGGTTCTGCAAAGGGGCGACTGCCCGCTCCATCCACGGAGATCACGTAACGCGAGTATTCGGTATGACGCTCCCACTTGAGCCGAAACCCGGGCGCCTCGATCACGCAATGGCCGGCTTCCCCTTTCGGTGATGGCAAACCGTGCTGCACGGCGAGCTCACCGAGTAAGGCAATCTCTTTCGCAACCTCGTCCGCACTCGACATGAGAGCAAGACAGGTGAGACGCGAGGGTGTCGGCAACGACAGTGGTGGTCTCGCGTGCACCTCGTCGTGCAGCGCTCGGCGCAAGGGATGGGAGCGATCGACGGTCACGTCGGGCGAGCCTCGGATCAAAGTGTCCGAGGCACGATACAGCGTGTGGTGTCAGGATGGAACTACAATACCGTCCGCCTGCGCGCGCGTGAGCACCCAATCAGCCAAACGGGCGGGCGCTTCCTCGTGGGCGAGGTGCCCCAAACTCGGCCACTGCTCAACGGTGGCAGATGGAACGAGTCGCCTGACTTTGACGGCCTCACCGGGCAGGATCATGCGATCTTGCCCACCGATGAGCAGGTGCAGCGGCACGATGATCCGTGACAGTTCACGCTCGAGCGGCCGCAAATCCCACACCCCCATCATGGCGAGCGCTGCGCCGGTATGGCCCGGGCAACGCGACAGCCGACCGTAGAACTCCCGCCCGCGCTCGTCGACCCGCGAGCCGGTTCCCTCCAACAAACGATCCACCTCACGCGGCGACTCGAGACGCTTGGCAAACCAACGCGGCAACCAATGACTGCTGACCACAGCACGCACGAGCGGCGTGAACGCGGGATGCTTGAACCCCGACAATGGCAGCAAAGCGCCGTTCAAGCTAATGAGACAACGCGGCTCGACCTCACGATCCAAAACGAGACGGGCAGCAATCGCGGCTCCTGCCGAGTGCCCGATGACGAGCGCCGGGCTAGCCTCCAGCGTGCGCAACAGCTCAGCGAGAGATCGCGTCATACCGGGTAGAGATAACCCCTCGAGAGCAACGGGCCTCGAAGTGAAGCCGTGACCGGGCAAGTCGATCGCGATCACATCGAAATGGGTAGCAAGCAAGGGCATCAGATCGCGAAAGGAATGAGTCGAGGCACCCGTGCCATGGATCAGCAAACAAACGGGCCCCGTACCGCATCGCTGCACATGCCAACGTAAACCGCCGGACTCGACAAAACGACTACAGTCGCGATTTGGCCAATCGCGACCCTCGATCTGCCAATCCGGTGCGCGCAAATCTTCGACGCTCAACTGCCCGTTTCTCCGGTGCTTCGCTAGACTTGCGTCGCATGATACGCCGGCTGTCACTGCGACTTCTCACGATCACGATCTCGTTCTGCCTCGTGGTATGGCTCGCTTATCAAATCGGTCCTCGTCACGAGATCGTCGAGCCGAAGATGATGCCCACGGTCCCGAACGACCCGCTCGCCCTCGAATCACAGCTCGCCGACGCGGAACGTCGGGCCGGTCAGTCGACTCTTGGGCCGATCACGCCCGGCGCGGAAAAGCAGATTTTTTGGGCTCATGCAGATCGTCGCAAGACGGCGCTCTCGATCGTCTACCTGCACGGTTATTCAGCGACCCGACAGGAGATCTCGCCGTTGACCGAACAGTTCGCACGCGCGCTAGGTGCCAATCTCTTCCACACTCGCTTGCGCGGTCACGGACAACCCGGGCCAGCGATGGCCGAGGCCAGTGCGAGCGATTGGCTTACCGACACGCTCGAGGCCTATGCCATCGGTGAGCGGATCGGCGAACAAGTGATCGCGATCGGAACGTCGACAGGCGGAACATTGGCTTTGTGGCTTGCGCGACGACCCGAGGCCACGCGATTAGCCGCGCTATTGCTCGTATCGCCGAATCTCGGACCGCGCGATCCGCGCAGCGAGTGGCTCGCAGGACCTTGGGGCACACAGCTCGCCTCCGCGGTCATCGGGCCGACTTTCGAATGGCGTCCGGCGAACGGGCCGCACGCGACGTTTTGGACTTGGCGTTATCCGTCGAGCGCGCTGATACCGATGATGGCGTTGGTCGATCACGTGCGGAACAGCGACCTTGAACTCATCGCGACGCCCACACTGGTAATCTATTCGTCCAACGATAGAGTGGTTAGTCACGAACAGATCGAAGCCATGTTCGATCGACTCGGCAGCGGCGTGCCCGGCAAATCCTTCAAGCGACGCGTCGTCGTCACGGACAGCCAAGATCCATCTAGCCATGTGTTGGCGGGCGACGTGCTGGCACCTCGCGACACGGAGAAAATCCTGCGTCAGATGCAGGATTTCCTGCGATCAACTCAACGGCGTTAGGCGCGTCAAATAAGTCTCGGCGCGCTGCCGATAGTTCTCGACGGATCGCTGAATCAACGCGCGCTCCCGCTCACCGACCTCGCGCACGATTTTCCCAGGCGACCCCATCACCACACTGCCGTCAGGGATCACCTTGTCGGGAGGAACCAAAGCACCGGCGGCAATCACGCAATCGCGACCAATGACGGCACGATCGAGCACCATCGCGCCATTGGCGATGAGACTACCCTCACCCACCGTGCAACCATGCAGAAACGCACGATGTCCGATCGTGACATTCGCGCCGATATGCAACACAACCCCGGGGTCGGTATGCATCACGGTGCCATCCTGCACGTTGCTGTTCTCGCCGATCTCGATCCAATCGGTATCACCGCGCAGCACTACACCGAACCATACACTCGAGCCGCGAGCGAGACGCACTCGCCCGATGAGATCCGCACTCGGTGCGACATACACGCCCGCAGCGATATCGGGACGATAGCCATCGAATTCATAGATCATACGTTCACGATACTCCGCTAAAGAGGCGCACCCAGTCTTGATCGCGAGGACCGATGGCGATGAAGTTGGGATTCAACCAATCATTGCCTCGGTTGTATTCGAGGGGCGAACCATCCAGACGCAGGACGTCGCCTCCGGCCCCCTGCACGATCGCGTGCGCAGCCGCCGTATCCCACTCAGAAGTCGGACCGATGCGCGGATAGACATCGGCAGCGCCCTCGGCGAGCACGCAAAATTTCAATGAGCTACCCATGCTCACGAGTTCGTGCGAATCCAATGCCTGCAAAGCTGCGTTCAGCCGCGCACTCGCGTGCGATCGACTGCCGACGACTCGGATCGGCGCACGCGAACTCGGCGCGACTCGAATACGCGTACCGGCCTCATCCAGACGCGCGGCCTTCCAAGCCCCGAAATTCGCAAAGCCAAAATAATCGACGCCGCTGACCGGCACATGCACTACACCCAACACCGGGCGATGATTTTCAATTAGAGCGATGTTGACCGTGAACTCGCCGTTACGAGAGAGAAATTCTTTGGTGCCATCAAGCGGATCGACCAACCAGAAACGCGACCAGCTGCGGCGGGCTTCAAGCGGCACGTCGGCTGCCTCCTCAGACAACACCGGCCACTCGGGCGTCAGGGCCCGCAAGCCCTCGACAATGAGCCGGTGAGCAGCAAGATCCGCCTCGGTCAGCGGCGAGGCGTCCGCCTTACGATCAACCGCGACTGCGCCGGACTGTTCGAGCCGCCGATAGACCTCCATGATGGCCTCGCCCGCGGATCTTGCGATACGCCGGACAGCGCCCAACACGTTTTGTAAATCGACTTCGGCCAATGCGGGTGAATTCACGCCCGCATTATCGCCTGATCATCAGCCGATCAGGGCTTCTGCTGATCGCGATCCTTGGCGGCCTTGCGATCGGCCTTCAGTTGCTTCACGTCGAGGGGTCGGATCTCAAGGATGGGACAACTATCGCGCCCCGCGACTACCTTCTCGAACTTGTTGATCGTATACCCGGTCTGCGTCACGCGGATCGAGTTGGCGAACATCAAATCGGGGCAGCTGTCCCAGACGCGCAGCAGGTAGGCCTCGTTGATGCCCGTCCAAATGATCAGCTGGTCACGCGACACGGGCGTCCAGGAATCGATACCACGCATCACGACGATATCGCTCACGGGCTCGCCCGCGTAGTTGTTGTAGTCGAGGCGCGGGCCGTCGGACTTCAGTAAACCTGACGAACATGCGCTGACTGCGACCAGTGAAAACAGCGCGAACAGGAACTTTTTCATGATCCGTACCTCCGATACTTCGTCAGACTGACACCTGCGGACGGAGTTCGGCCAGCCCGAAACCCCTTGCATCCGTTATGGTGTTGTATTCAAATATAACACCGAGCCTTAACCGACCGTCGAAACCCCAAGGACCCACGGCCTGTGAAAGACCTGATCGACATCTTTCTGCAACCCACGCCAATACTGCAGCGCCTGCAGGAAAAGCCAACTTGGTTGCTGCCACTGGCGCTGCTTTGCTTGGCCAGTATGCTCGGAACTTTCCTGTATTTCAGTGCGGTCGATGCCGCTTGGTTTCTCGAGCGCAGCGTCCTACAGTCGAATCCTGATATCTCCGAAGCCCAGCTCAAGGCCATCCGAGAATCGAACACCGGCAATGGTTTCATCCTTTGGAGTGCGACCTTGAGCAGCGGCGTGGTGCTGCTGTTGATACTGCTCGCCTATGGTGGTTATTTCTGGTTCGCGGGCAAGCTGACTGCGCTGACTGTCAGCTACAAGCAGGGTCTCGCCCTCGCCACGTGGTCATCGATGCCGACACTGATCAACTCGATCCTCATCATCGTCGGCGCGATCGGGATGGATCCGCAAACCCCGCTCGAGAGTCTGTCGATCACGACGCTCGATCCGCTCGTGATTCAGCTCGATGCCGACAGCCATTGGAAATCGTTCGCGACCTCCTTCACTTTCCTCGCTTTCTGGACCGTTTGGCTCGGCGCACTCGGCTGGAAATCGTGGACCCGTGCGGAACGCTGGATCACACCCATCGTCGTCGCCGCGGCACCGAGCGTCGGTATCTTCGGCTTCATGATCATCAAGGCGCTGCTCGCCTAATTCTTGGAAACCACATCAATGAAACTCGATAAACGTTGGTTGGCAGCCGGACTCATCGTCCTTGCGATCGCCGTGCCTTTGACCGTCAAACGCCTCTCCGGCAAATCCGGTACTCCCGTGGACGTGATCGTCGCGGCGGAACAGGAAGTGAAGCCGAGCATCCTGGCCTCCGGGACGCTTGCCTACAAGGTCGAAGTGAACCTCACCGCCGAGGTGACGGCGCGAGTTCGCAGTATCGCAGTGCAGGAAGGCGACACGGTACAAGAGGGTCAATTGTTGCTGCGACTCGACCCGGAAACCTACAACGCCATCATTGCGCGCGAGGAAGCGAGTGTTCGTCAGAATCGCATCAACATCGACCGGCAGCGCGCGGTTGTGGCGTTGCGTAAGCAGCAGTACGAGCGCAGTCAAAAGTTGGCCACCGCCAAGCTGATCGACCAGAACCGTCTCGATGAGGATCGGAATCAATTCGTGGTAGCCGAGGCCGACTTGCGCAGCTCGGAAGAGGCACTGCAACGCTCACTCGCAGTCCTCAGCGATGCGCGCGAACAGCGCTCGAAGACGGAAATCCGTGCACCGATCGGCGGTCGCATCGTCTCGCTGCCGATCAAAGCCGGTGAAGTCGCGATTCCCTCAACCGCCTCGCTCGCCGGCGCGCAGTTGATGAAGATCGCCGACGTGTCTGCAATTCAGGCTGAAGTGAAGGTCGATGAGGCAGATGTCGCCAAGATCACGCTCGGACAACGTGCAGACGTCTTCGCAGCCGCCTATCCCGACACGGCGCTCGTTGGCAAAGTCGAGCGGATCGCTCTGACACCCACCGTAGAAGGCCAAGGCCGTTCATACAAAGTGACGCTGGCGATCGAGGCCCCCGGCACGCTGCAGCTACGCTCAGGCATGAGTGCACGCGCGATCATCTTCTTGGGCGATGGTCGGAAACAGTTGTCGGTACCGGTAGAGGCGGTGGTCACGGAGACGCCTGAGAAAAACGTCGTCAAGAAGTTCGTCTGGGTCGACGATGGCGGCACAGCCCGCAAGCGAGCTATCACCACGGGCCTCTCGGATGATCGCTGGGAAGCCATCGACTCCGGTATCGCCGTCGAAGATCGTGTCATCACGGGTCCTGCCAAAACTCTCCGTCGCCTGCGCGACGGGGATTCGGTCACCGAGCGCAAGAACAAGCCGACGAACAACGAAGAAGGCACGGACGGCGACGAATGATCGAGCTGCGCGGCATCGTCAAGAAATACGTCCTCGGCGAGGAGACCGTGCTTGCCTTGGCGGGCGTAGATCTTTTCATAGGACGTAACGAATACGTTGCGCTGATTGGCCCATCGGGCTCGGGCAAGTCGACGCTCATGAACATCATCGGCTGCCTGGATTCACCGAGCGAGGGACAATACATTCTGAACGGTCGCGACACGTCATCGCTACGCGATGACGAGCTCGCCACCGTGCGCAATCGCGAAATCGGTTTCATTTTTCAGAGCTTCCACTTGCTGCCGCGCCAAACGGCGCTGCAAAACGTGATGCAGCCGCTCGTCTATCGACGCATGCCCCCGGCGGAACGCCGCGAACGTGCCGCGCACGCCCTCGAGAAAGTGGGTCTCGGTGATCGTCTCGATCATCGCCCGAACCAGCTTTCAGGCGGTCAGCGACAACGCGTTGCCGTCGCCCGTGCGCTCGTCGGTGAACCGTCGCTACTGCTCGCCGATGAGCCGACCGGAAACCTCGACTCGCGCACCTCGCTCGAAATCATGGCGCTGTTCGATGCGCTGCATGCACAAGGACAAACGGTCGTCATTGTGACCCACGAACCCGACATTGCCGCTCATTGCCACCGGACCATCCGTGTGCGTGACGGCCTGATCGTCGAAGATTCACTCAACCCCCCGCGTGCCGCATGAACCTGCTTGCCGAAGCTTTCTCCGCCGCCCTAGCCAGCCTGAATGCGCATCGTCTGCGCAGCTTCCTCACCACGCTCGGTATCCTGATCGGTACTATGGCCGTCATCGCAGTGGTGTCGGTGCTGCAGGGTTTTTCAGACTCCATCAGCAACCAGTTTTCCGATCTCGGCAGCAACACGCTCACGCTCGATGCCATCAACGAGCAAGAGAACTTCCGTACCGGCCGCATCAATCGCATCACCTTCGATGACGTCGAGACGCTGCGCTATCGCGTGCCCGGTGTCTCGCGGGTTGCGCCGATCATCGTGCCGCAACTCGGCGGCGCGGCCTATCGCGGCAGAACGACGACTCCGCAGATTTTGGGTGCAACCGAAGAATCGCAGGACGTTCTCGGGGTCGATGCGAGCATCGGTCGTTACATCACGGCGAGCGACGATCGCAACGGTCGGCGTATCGTCGTCATCGGCGTCGATGTGCGGGACGAATTGCGGATGCCCAAGAATCCGGTCGGCGAATACCTACTGATCGGACGCGAGTGGTTCCGCGTCGTTGGTCTGCTTGAGAAGCGCGGTGAAATCTTCGGCTTCAGTCAGGACAATCGCGTCTTCATCCCTTTCTCGGTCGCACGCTCACTGACGGGCACTTTCGAGCGCCCGTTCATGGAAGTGTCCTTCACTGTCGAGAATCTGGCTGAGCTTGCACAAGTACGCGAACGCGCTAACCGGGCCATACGGCTGTCACGCAAGCTTGCTCCTAATGCCGAGCCCGATTTCGAGATCAAGGCTGCCGACTCGTTCATCAAGCAGTTCAATCAGATCACAGCGACGGCCACGGCCGTGCTCGCTGGTATCGTCGGTATCTCGCTGCTCGTCGGCGGCATCGGCATCATGAACATCATGTTGGTGTCGGTCACCGAGCGCACCCGCGAGATCGGCATATTGAAAGCCCTAGGCGCGACTCGTCGCGACATCTTGATTCAGTTCTTGCTCGAGGCGGCCTTGCTATCGTTGCTCGGCGGCTTGATCGGCATCGTGCTCGGCTTACTGGCCGGCATGGGCATCGCCTCGTTGATACCCAACTTTCCGCCGGCACACGTGCCCGTGTGGGTCATGCTCGCCGCCGCCGGATTTTCGGCGCTGGTCGGCGTAGTGTTCGGGATCGCGCCGGCCTCGAAAGCAGCGAGCCTCGATCCGATCGAAGCGCTCCGCTACGAGTAAGAATCAGCCGCGATACTCGATCAACCCGGCCACCGATTTCGGCAGGCCAGCGATCACGCTCGCCTGCTTCTCACCCGAGGCGAGGTTGATGCGGGCGACCTCGCCGGTGAAGAAGTTGCTCACAAG
>CAIVYV010000159.1 GCA_903910215.1 uncultured Pseudomonadota bacterium | reverse complement strand
TTGTTGAGTGCCTGTGGATAAGTGTAGGTGAAACGTAGCGCGGCAGGAAGTGAGTGAGGCTGAGAGTCACAGCCCCGTTGCGCCGCGCATCGCGATTCAGAATGGCACCTCCTCGCCTGCTGGCTGCTCGTCTTGGACTTTTGACTCTGATGATCCTTTCTTGCGCGACTGTTCCCGGGCTTTGACCCGCGCCTTGGCGGTTTGGCTGCTTTGTCGGAAGCGGTACGATTCATTGCCGGTTTCCACAATGTGGCAGTGATGCGTGAGCCGGTCCAGAAGCGCCGTCGTCATCTTCGCATCACCGAATACTGCGTATTCCGGCCGATCGTGACCGATCATTTCGGCAGCGTGACCGCCGATTTCGGGGTCGTGACCGGTCATTTCGGCATCGTGACCGAGGCCATCCAGTAAGGGATTAAGGGTTGCGTATGAACCCACCACGGGGTCGTAGGCTGACGGCTTTTTGCCGGAGCGCCCATGCCCCCGCCAACGATGGACATACGCATGATCAAGGATGTATTGAGACTCAAACTGCACGGCAAGCTCTCGCATGAAGCCGTCGCTCGCAGCCTGTCGATCTCCAAGGGCGTGGTCGCCAAGTATGTGACCTTGGCCACCGCGAGTGGACTCATGAGCTGGGAGGCGATCGCTGCGCTCAGCGAATCGGATCTTGAGCGCCGGCTGTTTGGCGCCACCCATGACGAACGGCGTGTCGTCGCGCCCGACTTCGGTCGAATTCACCTGGAGCTGCGACGCAAGGGCGTGACACTCACTCTGCTTTGGGAGGAGTACAGGCAAGGCAACGAGGGTCGACGCACTTGGGGGTTCACGCAATTCTGTGAGCACTACAAGGCGTACACCAAGACACTGCGCCGATCGATGCGCCAGCAGCACCGTGCCGGTGAGAAGCTGTTCGTCGACTACGCGGGGCCGACGCTGGAGTTGGCCGACGGTACACGTGGGCAGGTGTTCGTAGCGGCGATGGGCGCCTCGAGCTACACGTTTGCTTGTGTCACAGCCGATCAGTCGATGCGCTCGTGGCTTGGCTCGATTGCGCGCGCCCTGCGCTTCTTGGGTGGCGTGCCGGAGATGATCGTTCCCGACAACGCTCGGGCCCTGATTGCTGACCCTGACCGCTACGAGCCGCGCGCCAACGACACCGTGATGGACTTCGCTCGCCATTACGATGTCTCGATCCTGCCCGCGCGTCCTCGGACCCCGAAGGACAAGGCGAAGGTCGAGTCTGCGGTGCAGATTGTCGAGCGCTGGATCATGGCGCGATTGCGCCACGTTCGGCTGGCCGACGTGACCGCCGCCGATGCAGCTGTCCAGGAACTGCTGCCGATGCTCAACGAGCGCCGCTTCCAGAAGCTCGAGGGCACGCGCGCGAGCCTGTTCGTATCGATCGACGCCCCAGCACTTCGTGCGTTGCCAGCACAGGCATGGCACTGGGCGACGTGGAAGACAGTTTCGGTTCATATCGATTACCACGTCGAACTCGAGGGGCACCGCTACAGCGTGCCGCACGCGCTGGTGGGGGCGAAGCTCGAAGCGCGCATCAGCGACGCCTTGGTCGAACTGCTCCACAAGGGCGAACGTGTCGCCGTACACGCCCGCAGCGATAGACGGGGCGGCTTTAGCACCCGCGACGAGCACATGCCCGCCGCACATCGCGCCCACAAGGAATGGACGCCCCAGCGGTTGATGCACTGGGGCGGCACGATCGGACCCGCTACCGGTGCCTTCGTCAGCACAATGCTCAACCGCCACCGCCATCCCGAGCACGGATATCGCGGTTGCCTCGGGCTTCTCAGCTTGGCAAAGCGCTACGGGTCGCAACGTCTCGAGGCCGCGTGCGCGCTCGCAATCGATCTGAATGCCGTGTACTACCGGCACGTACGCGACATCCTTATAAACGGTCGTGATCGCGTCGAACGCGTCGGCGAAGCCAACTGGGTCAGCCCAGCGCACGGCAATGTGCGCGGCTCCGGCTATTACCACTGAACGGAGGTCGATGACATGCTCAACGAAACTCTGGAGCAGTTGCGCGAGTTGCGGCTTGCCGGCATGGCCGCTGCACTCGAGGAACAACTCACTCACAGCGCCAGTACGACGCTCGGTTTCGAGGAACGCTTGGCGTTGCTCGTGGACCGGGAGAGGAACCATCGTCATGACAAGCGATTGGCGGGGTTGCTCAAGCGTGCGCGACTCAAGTACCCGCAGGCCTGTATCGAAGACGTCCAAAGCAACACCGGTCGCGGACTGAATCGCCCGGCATTCACCAGTTTGGCGCTGTCACGCTGGGTCGAGCAGGGGCTCACCGTCGTGATCATCGGTCCCACCGGATCGGGCAAGAGTTGGCTCGCCTGCGCACTGGCGCAACACGCTTGCCGACGTGCGCACTCGGCGCTGTACCTGCGTGTGCCACGCCTGGCTGAGGAGCTACGAATCCTGCACGGCAAGGGAGGCTTCTCCGAGTGGCTGGTGGCGCTGGCGCGTACCGAGGTCCTTGTACTCGACGATTGGGCGCTCGCGCCGCTCGAGCCCGCTGCACGTGCCGATCTGCTTGAGATCATCGATGATCGCGCCGGCACCCGATCGCGAGCGACCATCCTCACCACACAGCTACCCGTCGAACACTGGCATGCATGGCTAGGTGGTCGTCCCTGAAAAATCACTTTTCAAGCCGCCCCCACTGCGAATCGGCGATCTGAGGCCCCGAAAAGAACTCGTCCATGTTCAAGCACCCGTCGCATCGCGTTATAGAGCGCTCCAA
>CAIVYV010000158.1 GCA_903910215.1 uncultured Pseudomonadota bacterium | reverse complement strand
CCCGCTGGTTTCACAGCTGCTGAACTGGCTTTACATTGACTTGGTTCCACTGTTGCCACTCGCACTTGGGGCTACTGGCGGCTTTTGGATTCTTCGCACAATCCTTACGGGTGGTACCGGCTGGATCGGTAGTTCGCTTGGGCAGATTTACCGCCGAGCATTGGAAGCCGTTGTGGCTTTTGGTCTGCTTAAACTTCTTGGCTTGATTGCAACTGAAGCGCTAGGGCGGACGCTTTGGTCTACGCGCGTTCCGCCACTTGATCGCTGCCCAGATCTTTCTCTCCGCGGAGTCCCTGGAGAACTTTGCCGAGTCGGGAGTGAAGCACTTGATCGCATCTTGTGGTTCTCGCCCCAAGGTCAACATCTAGGCCACTACGCCCTGCAAGGGCTCGGTGTGGCGTCTGTGCTGATCCTGGTGAGCCTATTCACAATGACCCGGGGTCGGAAAAACTGGGGAGAAGTCCTACAACGTGATGGCGTTGCGTCGCTCGCTACGCTCCCCACCGCAGAAGCGAAGCTCGGCGGGAACCCACTGTGGGCCAGTTGGGCGAACATCATTTACAACGACTGGCATCATGCTTCATTCCGCTCACACGCCTCTGAGATTTTTGCGATCGCAGCTCAAACAGTGGCCAATTGGGCGCGTGTTTCTGCTGCGAATCTTCGCGACGTTCAGAGTTGGCTCGCTCGCGAAGGAACCTCTTCCTCGGCGCTCGAGCAATATCATCGCCCAGCGTTTGAGTCAGTTCTTGACCATGTGGGTCGTGGCGGGGAATATGCAGGTTTCGTCAGCGGGCTGAACCTACTAGCCGCTGACGTTGGCCTCATCGGCAGCCGCTCAATGGATCTGCACTGGGAGCGAATGCGAGGACCGGCACGAGTTCAGCTACCAGAGGAGGTTGCACGCCATGCTGACGAATCTTTACGCACCTACTTAGCAGCTCTTGCCTCAACTGATCTCTTGCATCGCGATGTCCGCGAAGCGGCACCTGCATCCGACGAAGATGATGAGCATGCACGAGCTGTCTGGCAGTTACGCCAGGACCTGCGTGACGCATGGGGCTCTGAGTCGGTAGTTTCCACACTCAGAAGTCAGGTGTTCGGGCAAGGAGATAGGCACGGGAGTGACCGTGTCATTCAGTTCATTGCACCTGAAGAGTTTCACTATCTCGACACGAGAGATACAGAACCGCCGACGATTCGGTTTGCGCCTCATGGCGCGGCAGAGGAGCTTCGCATTGATAACCTCATTGCGACTGATTCATTTTCCTCTGCAGGGTCTCTGAGGGTCGTTCCTCTCATTGAATCTTCCTGGGAGTACTCGGATGACCTTGAATTGGGCAAGCGCGAAGACCGGGTTGCAACAAGGCAACTGCAGCGCTGGGTGCCGAGGGCAGGGATAGTGGCCGAAGTGCTGGCTGTCTTTGGCAGCACCGTTAGCCTGCAACGCGCTCACTACCCCGTACCCGCCGATGACTTTGACATCGTTGGAGAGCCAGAAGCACCTGTAGTGCCCGAGGTAGCGAGTGAAGCTGTTGAGACCAGCGAGGGAGCCACTACGACAGAAGTTTCCGCCACCGGGGCGCCAGACCTAAATGCTTCCGGCGAGGGCCAAGTGGAAAGCACTGAGGCCAGTGGCGATACGCCCACTGAGGATTCGGCCGCTGAAGGGGTGCAAGAGCTTGAGATAGATAGTGAGGAAAAGGACAGTGTAAGTGAGCAAGAGCAGGCTCCTTTAGTTGCCGGCTCTCCGTCACTACTCAGGAGAATTCTTGGCTTCTTGTTCGGTCGAGCGCAATCAGGCAATGAATCCACTCCAGGTTCTGTAGCAGACGAGCCTGACGAGGATGTGAAACCGCGGAAGAAGCGCGCACGAAGAAAGACCAAGAAAAAGCAAGAGTTAGGTTCAAGCGAAGCAGATACTTCGGAGCCCGAGCAAGAGGCACGCCCTCAACCTCGCAGGCGTCGTAAGCGCCAAGAGGACACCTCTTCTTAGTTCACATTTTGGCAGGTCGGACAGGTATGGCACGATGCACCAATGATTGAGACGGGCTACTTCGCAACGGGGTGCTTCTGGGGGGCTGAGCGACGCTTCTGGCAGACGCCGGGGGTGGTGGAGACCGCCGTGGGCTACATGGGCGGGAGCAAGGCGTCGCCTTCGTATGAAGATGTCTGCACGGGGGCCACAGGCCACGCGGAGATCGTGCGCGTGCGATTCGATACGGGTGCTACTTCGTATCGGAAGCTGCTTGAGCTCTTCTGGGAGATGCACGATCCCACCACGCTGAATCGGCAGGGGAACGACGTTGGCACGCAGTACCGCAGCGCCATCTACTACGT
>CAIVYV010000157.1 GCA_903910215.1 uncultured Pseudomonadota bacterium | reverse complement strand
CGACAGGCCGTTGCCCGCCACTTCCTGGCGGAAATGACGCAGCTGATCTTCGGTCAAACGACCCTCGAGAAACGCGCGCGCATAGATACCCGGCGAAGCGTGGCCCTGAATGAAGATCATGTCACCTGGGTGGTTGGCGGTTGGCGCGCGCCAGAAGTGATTGAAACCAACTTCGTACAAAGTCGCCGCCGACGCGTAGGTCGAGATGTGCCCGCCATACTCGGATGAGATGCGGTTGGCCTGCACCACCATCGCCAGCGCATTCCAGCGAATGTAGGCCTCGATCCGTCGCTCCATCTCACGATCGCCCGGATACTCCGGCTGATGCCCCGTCGGAATCGTGTTGAGATACGCCGTATTCGGCTTGAACGGCAGATACGCACCCGACCGACGCGTGTGATCGATCAACTGCTCGAGCAGATAATGCGCGCGCTCCGGCCCGTAGGCCTTCAGCACCGAATCGATCGATTCCAGCCACTCGCGAGTCTCGGCCGGGTCGACATCCTGCATGGGGGCCAGAGGCGTGGGGGTCATTCGGTCGTCCTGCTTGTGAAAATGGCTATGTTAACTTTTCCGGTGCGCCGAGTGTAGGCGGGTCGCTGTGTTAGCATCCGCCGCCTCCATGAGCGACACCCTTACCCTGCGCCGACCCGACGACTGGCACGTGCACTTGCGCGATGGCGCGGCACTGGCAGCGGTTTTACCGCATACCGCCCGACAATTCGCCCGCGCGATCGTCATGCCGAATCTGAAACCGCCGGTCACCACGACAGCGCAAGCGCTCGCCTACCGCGATCGCATCCGAGCGGCGCGCCCCGCAGGCTCGGATTTCGAGCCATTGATGACGCTCTATCTCACCGACAACACGGCCGCCCGCGAACTGGAGACCGCGAGTCAAGTCGACTCTATCGTCGGCTGCAAACTCTATCCTGCGGGAGCGACCACGAACTCCGATTCGGGCGTGACCGATGTAAGTCGCATCGACGAGGCTCTAGCCGCGATGGCGCAGTTCGGACTCGTCTTGCAGGTGCACGGCGAAGTCACGGCCGACTCGGTCGACGTGTTCGATCGCGAACGTCGGTTTATCGATGATATTTTGGCGCCGCTCGTTGATCGACATCCGACGCTGAAAGTGGTCTTCGAGCACATCACGACAGCCGCCGCCGTCGATTTCGTCAGCCATGCCCGCGCCGGCGTTGGCGCCACGATCACGCCACAGCATTTGCTCTACAACCGCAACGAGATCTTCCGCGGCGGCATCCGCCCGCACTTCTACTGCTTGCCGATCCTCAAGACCGAGCCGGATCGCGAAGCACTCGTGGCCGCTGCGACCGGCGATAACCCGCGCTTTTTCCTGGGCACCGACAGCGCACCCCATGCGCGTCACACCAAAGAAAATGCCTGCGGTTGTGCAGGCATGTATTCCGCTCATGCAGCACTCGAGCTCTACGCCGAGATTTTCGATTCTGAGGGCGCACTGAATCGCTTCGAAGCCTTCGCATCCGAGCGGGGACCCGATTTTTACGGGTTGCCGCGTAACGACACTCGCATTGAATTGCGTCGCGTAGATTGGCACGTACCGACGGAATACACGTTCGGAGGCGATGTCATCGTGCCGATGCGCGCTGGAGAAAAACTGCGCTGGACCATGGTGGGCGCATGAGCCTGCTCGCACGACGTTTCCGGGGATTTCTACCGGTCGTCGTCGATGTCGAGACCGGCGGTCTCAACTGCGCAACCGACGCCCTACTCGAGATCGCTGCCGTATTGATCGACGTGGCGCCCGACGGCACGTTGCTACGCGGAGCAACCCACAGTTATCACGTAAAGCCCTTTGCGGGCGCGAACATCGAAGCCGCGTCGCTCGCGGTCACTGGGATCGACCCGTTTCATCCACTGCGCCCTGCTCTTGATGAAAAGGACGCGTTGACCCGCATCTTCAAGGAAGTACGTGACGCAGTGAAGCTACACGGCTGCAAGCGCGCCATCCTGGTTGGACACAACGCCTCGTTCGATCTTGGCTTCCTGAACGCGGCGGTCGCTCGAGCGGATATCAAACGCAACCCGTTCCATCCGTTCTCGAGTTTCGACACGGTGACCTTGGCAGGTGCGGCGCTCGGACAGACGGTGCTTGCCAAAGCCACGCTGGCCTGCGGACTTGATTGGGATTCATCCGCGGCCCATGCGGCAGCCTATGATGCTGAACGAACAGCCGATCTTTTTTGTCGTGTCTGTAACTTCTGCCAGCCGAGTTATCTCGCGGCCGAAAAGCGCGCGCGAGAACTCGGTTGGCACGATGACAACAGCAGCAACGGCGGTCCTAACTCGCCTGTTGCGGACGAGTCGAACCCTTAAAATCTGGCGATTAGGCCGTCGCGCCGGCTTCGGTGAGTGCCTTTTGCAACTCACCGCTGTGATACATCTCAAGGGCGATATCGCAACCGCCGAGCAACTCCCCATTGACATAGAGTTGAGGATACGTCGGCCAGTTCGAGTAACGCTTCAGCGCCTCGCGCAACTCCGGATCTTCGAAAATATTGACGTGGTGAAACTTCGCACCACAGGCGCGTAGCGCACCCACCGTCTGCGCCGAAAATCCGCACTGCGGAAAATCGGGCGTACCTTTCATGAAGAGCACCACGGGAGCAGCCTCGAGCTGCGCTTTGATTCGTTCGGTCACATCCATCTTCGTCATTCCCCCTTGCGAGATCGGGCAGGCAATCCACGCGCCTCCCGACGAACTTCCAACTCCCGCAGCAGCGACCATTGCTCCTGCGGACTTAACTTGATCCAACCGGCGATCTCGTCGCGCGTGCGCAAACAGCCCGCACAGTGGCCCGAGGAATCGAGCGCACAAATGCTGATGCAGGGCGACATCGGTCGCTTGGATATCGAATTCTCAGTTATCACGGTCATCGACCCGTCCTTAGGTCAGCAAATGCGAGCTCACTACTCGCCTATCGCGTTGAATTATGGGGTGTCGTCGCCTATTCTTCAAAGTCGTTTTTTGTTTGCCTGTCTGCAATCTGCCGGAGAACACGAACTCATGAAAAACCCTCTCGATAGCATCGGCGCCACAGTCACCTTGGGTGTGGTGTTTGCGATCATCGTCATGGCACTGCCGCAAACCCCGGATGTCGGCGGCTTCCACCAACTCGGGCTCGGTCGCTGGGCGCACATCGTGACCGGCATTTTCTGGATCGGATTGCTCTACTACTTCAACGTGGCACAGATCCCGGCTCTGGCAGCCGCCAACGCAGACACCGGTGGCCCGGGCGGCGCTGGCATCGTCAAGTACGTCGCGCCGCGCGCGTTGCTGTGGTTCCGCTGGATGGCGCTCGCCACCTGGATCACGGGTGGTTGGCTACTGGGTGGCAACTTCATGAACGCCTTCACCCTGCAAGAGGGTCACGTTGTGATCGGCATCGGCGCCTGGCTCGGCACCATCATGCTCTTCAACGTGTGGGTCTTGATTTGGCCTAACCAGAAGAAGGTGATCGGCGTGGTTGAAGCGACAGCCGAAGAGAAGGCAAAAGCTCGCCGTGTCGCGACGCTGACCTCGCGCGTCAACTTCCTGTTGTCATTCCCCATGCTGCTCTGCATGGGCGGTCAGTCGCACGGCTTGCCGTTCTGAGTGAACGGTCAGGGTCGATAGCGAATCGCCTTTGATGGGTTGCCGCGCGCGATGCACTCGCGTTGCGGCAACCCCTCGACGAGCCACCAGAGATCGTCGCTGCTCTCCCCCGCAAGAGTGCGGGCATTCTCTTCGAAACATGGCGCGAGCAAGTGCTCGGGCACCAGCAGGATGCGTCCCTTCGGGTCGACGGCCAGCCACTTTGCGGCATCCTCCGCCTCCGCATTGCCCTCTCGCCAGCGCGCATGCCCGAAGTTGGTGACTTCGCGATCGAGGTACAGCAGGAATTGCTCTTTGTAGCCAACCAACCCCAGCTCTCGCCCCGGCGGCAACTTTGCCAGCATGGCTTGCGTGAACCCCGAGGCCGAGCGCTCGGCATTGATCTGCGGTGCGATTGCAAGACCCCAATGGACCGTTAAACACGCCAGCACCAACGGCCAAGCCAATAAAGGCTTGCGCCAGCTCGTAAACGCCCAAAGCAGCGCAGCGACAATAGCGAAGCTGACGACGGGCCAGGTACTACCCAATTCGATCTCGGCCCAGACGCGTTCGATGCGATCGACACCAAACAATCGACCAATCACGAGTAGTAATGCAGGCACGACGAGTACGGCGGCGAGCACCAAAGACGCACGCTGTACCCCGATGCGTCGATAGATATCGGGTAGATGCGCTGAAGCTGCCAAGGCCAAAGCCGGTAGTGCCGGCAAGATGTAAACGCCCCGCTTACCCGGGCTCAGGCTGAAAAAGACAATCACGGCGATCGCCCACGCAAGCGGCAGCAGCGTCGCGGCGCGCCGCTCAGATAAGTCCACACGCCAACGCGGCACGAGCCACCAGAGCAGCACACTGAAGGGCAACCACAGCACCGGCACGACCTCGACCAAGAAGTAGTACCACGGTCGCAAGTGATGCCAGGCCGCCGTGTAGCGCGTCACAGTTTGTTGGAATAACAATTCGTCGCGATAGGCCGTAAGCTCAGCGGATCCCGAACTCGCCACGTGCCAGAGCATCGGCACGAGCCATGCCGCCAAGACAAGCGCAAAAGCGGCCAGAGCCGTCAAACCAAAACGCCAATCCGCCGGCGAGCGCACCGGCGACGAACCTCGGGCGAAGATCGCCGGCTTGCGTAGCAACCACCACGCCAATGGCCAGATCAACAGCGTCAGGAAGCCGACCGCTTTGTCCATGACGCCAAGCCCAGCCGCGACACCACCCACGATGACAAGCCCTAGGCTTGGCGCGATCAGCCAATGCCGCAAGAAAGCCCACAGTGCCAGCGTGCAGAAGAAAATCAGCGTAGCGTCGATCTGAGCCCCGCGGGTCGTGATCGTAAAGTGCAAGGTGCACGCGAGCGTGACGGCAGCAAGTAATCCCGCCTCACGCCCGTGCAATCGCTTAGCGAGGTCGTAGACGAGAAACAACGTGCCGAGCGACGCGAACATCGACGGCAACAGGAAAGACCAGCGCAAAGATCCGATGAGCGAGTACGCCGCCGCGATCATCCAAAAATGCAACGGCGGTTTGTCTTGGTAAAGATCACCGCCCGCACGCGGAATCAACCAGTCGCCCGTGGCGACCATATCGCGCGCAATCGAAGCAAAGCGCGGTTCGTCAGCAGGCCACGGATCACGCAGACCGTAACCTGCGAGGATCAACAGCGCGAACCACAGCGCGATCCAGAATAGATCCTGCGCCGTCGAGCGAGACAGGATCACGCGTCAGCCTGTTGCTTGCCCGCGCGGATCAGGTACAGATTGCGCAAGTAGACCACAAGACCCAAGCCCTGCCCTGCGATAAACACCGGGTCCTGCCGATGGATCGCATAGGCCAGCAAGGTCACACCACCGGCAAGACTGAAATACCAGAACGCCGTGGGGATCACGCTGCGCTTGACGCGCTCGCTCGCCAACCACTGCACGAAGAATCGGGCCGAGAACAGCGCTTGTCCCAGAAACCCGATCATGATCCAAAGTGTCGTATCGCTCGCCTGCATGTCATTCCTCTCGGACCTGAAGACCACTCTTGTAGCGTCTTCGCAGCCACATCACACCAAAGATATCGACGATGCCGACCCACAGGCGATCGAACAAACCGTACTTGGAAACACCGCGCTCGCGCGGCCGGTGTCGGACGGGCACCGACTTCACCCGGCAACCCGCTCGCAAAAACAGCGCGGGCAGGAAGCGATGCATATGATCGAAGCGTGGTAAGTCCATGAACGCCTCGCGCTGCATGACTTTGATACCACAACCCGTATCAGGCGTCCCGTCGCCAAGCAAAGCACCGCGAACCCCATTGGCAACGCGAGACTGGGCGTGTCGCAGCCAAGTATCGCGCCGCATGGTGCGATTACCCATCACGAGCTCCGCCGTGTGACGCTCGGCGTACAACGCCGGGATATCCGCCGGATCGTTTTGCCCGTCACCATCGAGCGTCGCAATCCACGGCGCCCGCGCCGCTCGCACACCCGAACACACCGCCGCACTCTGCCCGCTGCGAAACGAATGCTTCAACAAGCGAATTTCACCGAGACCCTCTAGCCTCGCCTTCAATACAGCCGCTGCCGTCTGATCCGTGCTGCCGTCATCGATGAACAGGATCTCGAAGGGCGTGCCCTGCAACGCCGCTGCAATCTCCCGCGCGAGAGGGATGACGTTGTCCTCCTCATTGCAGACGGGGATTACAACGGAGATCGCTGGCGTTATGGAATCGGTCATGGTGTTACTCATTCGGAGTCAATCGGATGCATTGGGCGGCTGCAAACGCCAACGCTTGTGGGACCAAGGCCAGTCGGTCGGCGCCTCTCGTATCTGTCGCTCGACGCGACGCGCATAGCGCTCGGTGAACTCACCCTCGCCCAAGTTTTCATCCCGCGCTGACAGCGTCTCGAAACTCACCCGATAGTGACCACGGTCGATG
>CAIVYV010000156.1 GCA_903910215.1 uncultured Pseudomonadota bacterium | reverse complement strand
TCGCACTGCTGATGCTCGTGTCAGTGGACGTTCACGCGGCAGGGAAAGGGTCGATCGCACCCTTCAGCGTCTCCTACGAAGTGATCTTTCGCGGGCTGAACGCCGGCACGGCGAGCCTAACTCTGCAACGCGAAAACGGCGATCGCTGGCGCTACGAATCGCGCAACGAGGCGCGCGGCCTATTCCGCCTGGCCTTTCCCGGTGAAATCACGCAAACGAGCGTATTTCGTATCGACAACGACCGCGTGATCCCAGTGCATTACCGCGCCGACGATGGCACGGAGTCGACCGACAAAGATATCGCCCTGAACTTCGATTACGCCGGCGGTAAAGCTACCGGAGTCGCCGAGCGAATCAACGTGAACCTACCTATCGAGTCGGGTGCGCAGGATCCGATGTCGGTGCAGATCGCCGTGATGCAGGCGCTGAGCCTTGGACAAACACCCGGCCGTTACGCGATGGTCGACAAGCAGGAAGTCAAAACGTACGAGTATCGACCATGGGGCGCCGAGCGCATCGCCACACCGATCGGCCCGGTGGAAACGGTCATCTGGTCAAGCGCTCGAGTCGGATCTAATCGCGTGACCAAAGTTTGGTACGCACCCGAACTCGGCTATGTCCCCGTGCGTGCCGAGCGACGTCGCGGCGACAAACTCGAGTGGGCGATGAATCTCAAAACACTCAAGTCTTCGGCAAAGTAACGCCGCGCTGACCCTGGTACTTTCCACCGCGATCGCGGTAGGAAGTCGAACAGACTTCATCGCTTTCGAAGAACAGCATCTGCGCCACGCCTTCGTTGGCGTAGATCTTGGCCGGCAGCGGCGTCGTATTCGAGAATTCGAGCGTCACGTGCCCTTCCCATTCGGGCTCGAGCGGCGTCACGTTGACGATGATGCCGCAGCGCGCATAGGTCGACTTGCCGAGGCACACGACGAGCGTGCTGCGCGGCACGCGGAAGTACTCAACCGTGCGCGCTAGAGCAAACGAGTTCGGCGGGATGATGCACACGTCCGAATCGACATCGACGAAACTCTTCTCATCAAAGGCCTTCGGATCGACGATCGTCGAGTTGATGTTCGTGAATATTTTGAACTCGCGCGCGCAGCGCACGTCGTAGCCATAGCTCGACGTGCCGTAGGAGACGATGCGCTGCCCATCGACGCTGCGGACCTGCCCGGGCTCGAAGGGCTCGATCATGCCGTGCTCGCTCGCCATGCGACGGATCCAATGGTCGGACTTGATGCTCATGTGTCCTCTACGATGATTTTAGGAAATGCCCCGCTGCGATCGCGGGAGCGCCGAGCCAATTCACCGGCCGTACGCCGGGCCAAGGCGAGATACGCTTCGCCACGTGCGCTATCAGGCGCAGCGGCGACCGTTGGCCGACCGCCATCAACCTCTTCGCGAATTCGGCCATCGAGCGGCAGCGCCCCGAGCAACTCGACACCATATTGCGTCGCCATCCGCTCGCCGCCACCGGTGCCGAAGATATGCTCGGCATGGCCGCAATTCGAGCAGACGTGCACGCTCATGTTCTCGACGATGCCAAGCACCGGCACGTTGACCTTCTCGAACATCTTGAGCCCCTTGCGCGCATCGGCGAGCGCAATGTCCTGGGGCGTCGTCACGATCACGGCACCGGCAACGGGCACCTTCTGCGCAAGCGTCAATTGGATGTCACCGGTACCGGGCGGCATGTCGACAACGAGATAATCGAGCTCACCCCAATCCGTCTCGGCCAACAATTGATTGAGCGCCGAAGTCACCATCGGCCCGCGCCACACCATCGGCTGCTCGACATCGACCAAAAATCCGATCGACATCGCAGCAACACCATGCGCCCGCGGCGGGATCAATCTCTTGCCGTCACGCACACCCGGCTTCTCACCTTGCAACCCCAGCATGATGGGCTGGCTCGGACCGTAGATATCGGCATCGAGCATGCCCACTCGCGCACCCTGTTGCGCCCATGCGAGCGCCAGGTTGACGGCAACGGTCGACTTGCCTACGCCGCCTTTACCCGAGGCGACGGCCACGACGTTGGCGATTCCGGGCAAGGGTGTCAGACCGCGCTGCACGGCATGCGCCACGATCCGCGAGGAAAGCTTCAGCTCGATCGATACGGGTAAGCCGACCTGAGCCAGATGGGTCTCGAGCGCCCGGCGCAGATCGGCCTCGTAGCCGCCGCTGGGATAGCCGAGCTCCGCCGTCACTTGAACACCGGAGGGCGTCGCTGTGACGCCGCGCAGGACCCTCGACTCCGCCCAAGTCTGGCGCGTATTTGGGTCGAGGTAGTGACCGAGAGCCGCCTCGATGGCAGCTGGATCGAAGGTCGTGGACATGCGCTTATTCTAGCCGCTTCTGACCGCTCGCGGCCCGGCTCCGGGTGACGCTGTGCGATAATTCGCGACATGTCACGCCAGATTCTCGTCACCAGCGCCCTGCCTTACGCAAACGGGTCATTGCACTTAGGTCATATCATCGAGGCCGTTCAGACCGATGTCTGGGTCCGCTTCCAGAAGATGCAGGGACACTCGTGTCTGTACGTCTGCGCCGAAGACACCCACGGCACCCCGATCATGATCCGCGCGCAATCCGAAGGAATTCGTCCCGAGGATCTGATCGCGCGCGTCGCCGAGGAACACAAAGCGGACTATCGCGACTTCCTGATCGGACACGATCAGTTCCACTCGACGCACTCGCCTGAAAACCGTTACTTCACCGACTCGATGTTCGAGCGCCTGCAGGCGGCCGGGCACATCACGCGCCGCAGTGTGCGTCAGGCTTATGATGAAAAAGCGGGCATGTTTCTGCCCGATCGGTACGTGCGCGGCACTTGCCCCACCTGCAAAGCTGTTGAT
>CAIVYV010000155.1 GCA_903910215.1 uncultured Pseudomonadota bacterium | reverse complement strand
CGATCGCCACCTGTGCTCGCGCTTCGTCCATCGGCAGCAGAAAGCCGTAACGGTGTAAGCCACGCTTATCACCGAGCGCCGCCTTCAGTGCTTCACCGAGGACGATCGCGCAATCCTCGATGGTGTGATGTTCGTCGATGTGGAGATCGCCTAGGCACTCGAGTTGCATCGAAAACCCGCCGTGCTTACCAAGCTGCTCCAGCATATGGTCAAAGAATCCGATTCCCGTCTTTGCGCTGATCGGTCCCTCGGCGTCTAGATCAACCTTGATGAGGATGTCGGTTTCGCGCGTTTTGCGATGGATGGTGGCACGCCGTGCCGTCAGTTCCCTGACGATAGCAGGCCAACTGTAGGCGGCCTCGCCGTTGGCGAGTACCTTCAATCCCTTGATGCCCAGGTTGTCGGCGAAATCGAGATCGGTTTTCCGATCACCGATCATTGCGCTCTGTGCGAGATCAACGGCGTTGTCGCGCACCCATTGATAAACGAGGTTGGTCGAGGGCTTGCGACAATCGCAGCCATCCGACTTTTTGTGAGGGCAGACAAAGATCGCGTCGAACGTGATTCCTTGGCTCGCAAAAGTGTCGAGGATGAATCGCTGCGGGCGCTCAAAGTGTTCCGTAGGGAAGGATTCGGTACCTAGACCGTCCTGATTGGTGACCATCGCGAGGCGAAAGCCGATCGCCTGTAATTCATTGAGCGCCGCGAACACGCCGGGTAGAAATCGGATTTTCTCGAGCGAGTCCACCTGTTCGTCGGGTGGTTCTTCGATCAGGGTTCCGTCGCGATCGACGAACAAGACCTTCATGACAAACTCCGGATGATGCGATCGTTTTGTTCTGGTGTGCCGATGGTGAGTCGGACTGACTCACCAAGGCCGCTTTTACCGCGAAAATCGCGCACGATCAGACCGACCGCCGCTAACCGGTCGAGGACGACTTTGCCGTCGTGTGCTTCGACTAGTAGAAAGTTCGCCTCGCTTGGGCAAATACGGGTCAACAGCGGGCTGCTCGACAAGGCGGCTCGCACGCGCTCGCGCTCACGCACTAACAAGTTGATCCGCTCCTGAGTGACCGCGAGAGCCGGCTCTTGCATAGCAATCGTGCCTAAGCGCGCACTGTCGTAGGGGAGCGCATAGGGCGGAATGATCTTTCGCAGTAGTTGAATCACAGCCCGATGAGCGATCACCGCGCCGATGCGCAAGCCAGCAAGACCATGTGCCTTCGAGAGCGTGCGAAGCACGACGAGATGCGGATGCTGCGCCAATGAGGTGATCCAGGAAGGCTCCTTAGCGAACTCCGCATACGCCTCATCGACAATCACGACGGATCGCCCACGCGCAGTCTCGATGACCCGCTGTATGTCGGACCGCTCGAGACTATTACCTGTCGGGTTGTTCGGCGAGCACAGCCAAATCAACTTCGGCGGGTTCGAATTCGCCGATTGGAGAGCCGCCAGAATTGCCGAGACGTCGAGTTGGAAGTTCTCTCGCAACGGAATCGAGACGGTGCGAGCGCCCTGAATGGCCGCAGCGACGGCGTACATGCCGAAGGTGGGCGGACAGACGACGACCGAATCTTCTCCCGCGCGACAAAAAGCGCGGGTCAAAAGGTCGATGCCTTCATCGCTACCGCGGCCAACCAAAACTTGGTCTGGCGCGACACCATAGTAAGCAGCCATCGCAGCCACCAGATCGGCTGGCTGAGGCTCCGGATAATGATGACGCGCGACGCCGTCATTGGACGAGAGCGGCGGCCACGGCAACTCGTTGGCATGCAGACGCTCGAGCTCCGGTCGCCACTGCGCGTGT
>CAIVYV010000154.1 GCA_903910215.1 uncultured Pseudomonadota bacterium | reverse complement strand
CGAGTTCGAGCGGCGATCCGGTTCAGTCTCGCTGCACGGTTGGCTCGGACAGCCGCAGGCAGCTAGAGCGAGTAGTGATCACCAATATGCCTACGTCAACGGTCGCACGGTCCGCGATCGTCTACTCGCGAGTGCCGTGCGGCTCGGCTATCGCGATGTGCTCTACCATGGACGTCAGCCTGCGTACCTCGTTTACCTCGAGCTCGATCCTTCTTGGGTCGATGTGAACGCCCACCCGCAGAAGCTCGAAGTACGTTTTCGTGACAGCCGGCAGATCCACGATTTTGTTTTCCGCAGCGTGCACTCGGCGCTTGGTGTTCCTGCCGGGATTGCAGCGCCCACCGCTGATGCGACTTCACTCGGTGTCGCCGCCTCTGGACCCACGCCGGCAAGCTCGACGACAGCGGCTTTGCCACTTGAGACCGCACCGGATGTGCCGAGTTTCAATCCTTGGTTAAGTGTGCGTGGGCTAAGCGCTCACTCGGGCGATGGTGTCGCAGACGCGGTAATCACGCGGGCGGGGGAGCTTGGTACGGCTATCGCACAATTACACGGCGTCTATATTCTCGCGCAGAGCGCCTCGGGCCTCGTGCTCGTGGATGCGCATGCGGCGCATGAACGCGTGCTGTACGAGAAGTTGAAACTCGCGCAAGACGATCGTGCGGCGTCGCAAAGATTACTCGAGCCGCGATTGGTCGATGTGGCATTGCACGTGACCGAATTTTTTGACCAACAAGCCGCCGAGTTCGAGCGCGCGGGTTTCGAAATCGATGTGATCGCGCCCGGTAAGTTGGCGGTGCGCGCAGTGCCGGGTTTGCTAGCTCATGAGGATCCGGCGCCGCTGATCCGCGAAGTGCTCAACGACTTGGTCGATGAGCAGGGTTCACACCATCTCGATGGCACGGTCAACGCACTGCTCGGCAACATCGCATGCCGCAGCGCCATCAAGGCCAATCGCCGCCTGACCTTGCCGGAGATGAACGCATTACTGCGTGATATGGAGGCGACCGAGCGGGCAGGGCAGTGCAATCACGGTCGACCCACTTGGACAACGCTGTCGCTGTCGCAACTCGATCAGTTGTTTTTACGTGGTCGCTGAATTCGACGCGCTGCTGATTGCAGGTCCCACGGCGAGCGGCAAATCCGGGCTGGCACTGCGCCTTGCCGAGCTCATGCCGGCCGAGCTCATCAGCGTGGATTCCGCGCAGGTATACCGCGGTTTCGACATCGGTTCCGCCAAGCCATCTCGCAGCCTGCGAGATCGGATTCCGCATCATTTAATCGACATTCGTAATCCCGAAGATATCTACAGTGCCGGTGAGTTCGTGACTGATGCGTTGCAGGCGATCGAGACGATTCGGGCACGTGGCCGGTTGCCGATCTTGGTTGGCGGCACGATGTTGTATTTCAACGCGCTGATCCGCGGTATCGCCAGACTGCCCACTGCCGATCCGGATATTCGTCGCGCCATCGATGCGGATGCTGCCGTGCGAGGCTGGCCCGCCGTGCACACCGAGTTGTTGGCGGTGGATCCAGTGGCGGCCGCCAAGATTCACCCGAACGATGCGCAGCGCATCCAACGTGCCCTCGAGGTCTACCGTGCGACTGGTCGACCGATCAGCGAGTGGCAGCGTGAAACCTCTGCGCGGCACGCTTGGCGGTTTTCTCGCCTCGCCTTGGTACCGACAGATCGAGCCTGGCTGCACGAGCGTATCGAACAGCGTTTTCGGCAAATGATGCAGGAGGGCTTTCTGGAGGAGGTTCGAGCGTTGCGGGCTCGCTCGAGTTTGGCGCCGGAGGCGCCGTCTCTACGCGCTGTGGGTTATCGCCAGCTCTGGGCGCACCTTGCTGGTGAGATCAACCTGCCAACAGCGGTCGCGCGGGCAGTAGTGGCCACCCGGCAGCTGGCCAAGCGGCAACTGACCTGGACCCATGCCGATCCAGATTGGGAGGGGTTGGATCCACAACGAGAGGATCTCATCGAGGCGAAGGTGGCCGCCTTGCAGCGAGGGTTGCTTTCCCAACGGTGAGGGAACTTCTGTCATGTTAAATTGTCAACCGTACGGGGTGGGCGAATAACATTCAGGAGTCGATCATCATGGCCAAGGGCCAGTCTCTGCAGGATCCGTTTTTGAACCAGCTGCGCAAGGAGCGCGTGCCGGTGTCGATCTACCTCGTCAATGGCATCAAACTTCAGGGACAGATCGATTCGTTCGACCAGTTCGTCGTGCTGCTAAAAAACACCGTCAATCAGATGGTCTATAAGCACGCCATCTCCACCGTCGTGCCTGCGCGCAACGTGCGTCTCCCGTCGCCGGAAGAACCCGAGGGTGGCGTCGATCCGGCTCCGGTCGGCGAGTGAGCCTGGCACGCCTGACGCGTGTTTGAACGTCCCCGCGGCGGCGAAAAGGCCGTCCTCGTTCGGCTAGGTCTCGGCGCGCCGGTCGAACAGGAAGATCTCGACGAGTTTTCGCAACTGGCTGAGTCGGCCGGCGTTTCTGTGGCGGCCACCGTCACGGGCAAGCGGGATCGGCCGGATCCCAAATATTTTGTCGGTAGCGGCAAGGCCGACGAAATTCGACAAGTTGCGGTCGATACCTGCGCTGCAGTCATTCTGGTCGACCACGCGCTCTCGCCGAGCCAAGAGCGAAACCTCGAAAAACTGACGGGCTTGCGTGTGCTCGATCGCAACGCGCTGATCCTCGACATCTTTGCGCAGCGCGCTCGCAGTCACGAAGGCAAGCTAGAAGTCGAGTTAGCCCAATTGCGGCACCTCTCGAGTCGACTCGTTCGAGGCTGGACCCACCTCGAGCGTCAAAAGGGCGGTATCGGTTTGCGTGGCCCTGGTGAGACCCAGCTCGAAACCGATCGCCGTTTGCTCGGCGAGCGTGTGCGAGTCCTATCCAAGCGGCTCGAGAAGTTGCAGCTGCAGCGAGAGACCGGGCGACAGCGTCGGGTCGAGATCCCGATCCCGTCGCTGGCTCTCGTCGGTTACACCAACGCTGGCAAATCCACCTTGTTCCGCTCTTTGACAGGTGCTGACGCCTATGTCGCCGATCAGCTCTTCGCCACGCTCGATCCGCTGGTGCGTAAAGTCGAATTACCAGGTGGAACACCGGTCGTGCTCGCCGATACGGTTGGCTTCATCCGTGAGTTACCGCACGAATTGGTCGCGGCGTTTCGATCCACACTCACCGAGGCGCGTGAGGCGACTTTGCTGCTGCACGTCATCGATGCGAGTGACCCGCGTCGCGATGAGCGTATCGAGCAGGTCAATGCAGTGCTGACTGAGGTCGGAGCGGGAGATCTGCCTCAGATTCGGGTGTACAACAAGATCGACCGGCTCGAGCTTGTTCCGCATGTCGAGCGTGATGCCGAGGGGCAGGTGGCCAGCGTCTGGATTTCGGCCGCGAAACACCGGGGTCTCGAGCTCTTGCTCGAGGCGATCGCCGAACGCCTGGCCTTGTTCGCCAGGCTGCGGCGGGTCCGGGCAACCGCAAGCCAAGCGGGTCAGTTGCGTGCGAGGCTGTATTCGGCCGGCGCGATCCGTGAGGAGCAGGTGCAGGAGGATGGTTCGATCGAATGGTCTGCTGCGATACCCGACGGTGAGGCGGCCGCATTAGCGCGACTTCCTGGTGTCACTGTGGAGGTCTTGGCTCCCCTTTCGCCGCCCTCGGGCGAGCACACAACTTGTGTGGCTGACAGGGGGTACCTACAATCGACGTCAACCGCGCGCCGTTCCTGATTTTCCTCCTTATCCGCGCGCAACCGAAAGCACACCTATGGCATGGAATGAACCTGGCGGTAGCCAAAAGAATCCTTGGGGCAAGCGTCCCGGCAAATCTGGCGGCGACGATGCCTTGCGCAAGTTTCAGCGCAAGCTCGACAACATCCTGAAAGGCGCTGGCGCTGGCGGTCCGGGCGGAACTGAGCCCGAGGACACCGAGCCCGCCGATAATCGCTCGCAGTTGCTGATCATTGCGGGTGTCGTACTCGCGTTCTGGGCATACCAGAGTTTTTTCACGATCGATCAAGCCGAACGCGGCGTCGTGCAGCGCTTCGGTCAGTTTGCTTCCGTGCGTGACCCAGGTCTCGGTTTTCATTTTTGGCCGATCGAGCGGGTGACCAAGGTCAATACGCAGAAGGTCAACAGCGTTAGTTACACGGCCAAGGTGTTGACCCAGGACATCAACCTGATCGACATGACGTTAGCGGTGCAATACCAGCTACGCGATCCGGTCAAATATCTCTTCAAGGTTCGTGATCCGGAGCAGACCTTGAGCGATGTGGGTGAGATGGCGATCCGCGAGGTCGTGGGTCGCAGCACCCTCGAGGCGATCTTCGTCTCGAACCGTGAACAGGTGACGGCGAGCACGCGCGAGTTGATTCAGCGCACGCTCGATCAGTACGGGACGGGTATCTTCATCACGAGCGTCAACCTCACCGACATCCAGGTTCCAACCGACGTGCAGGAGTCGCAGCGCGACGCGAACAAGGCGCTAGCGGATAAGGAGCGTCTCACCAAAGAAGCGGAAGCCTATGCGAGCGGTATCTTGCCGGTAGCCGAGGGTGCGGCGCTGCGCCAGCTGCAGGAAGCAGAGGCGTATCGCGCACAGGTCGTGGCGATGGCTGAGGGTGAAGCGCAACGCTTCAATCAGCTCGTGGCTGCCTACGAGAAGGCGCCGCGAGTCACTCGCGATCGCCTTTACATCGAAGCGGTGGAAAACGTGTTGAGCCGCTCCCAGAAGGTTGTAGTCGATAGCAAGTCGGGTAATCAGATGCTGTATCTGCCGCTCGATAAGTTGATGGAACAACGTCGCGGCAACGGGTCTGAACCCGAGGTGTCGGTCACGATCCCGCGATCCTCCGCGGGTGCCGCGGCGGAGCCCGCTGCCAATGCCGACCCGCGTGCGCGGGTGGAGCGCTGATATGTCACAGTCATTGCAACGTATTCTCGGAATCATCGCCGCTATCGGTGTGCTGATTAGTTTGTGCACCTTCACGGTTACAGAAAACGAAGTAGCCATCCGCAGTCGCTTCCAAGAGATCGTGGCGGCGGGTTACGAACCGGGTTTGCACTTCAAGCTGCCGATCGACACGGTTCGCAAGTTCGAGCGACGCATCGTGTCGCAGAGTTTCGAGGGTGAGACTTTCCTCACCAGCGAGAATCGCGGCCTGATCGTCGACTATTACGTCAAGTGGCGAATCAAAGACGAAGCTCGCTACGCGCAGTCTTTCGGTATCGACCCGGGCGCGGCAGGGCAGCGTATCTCCGACATCGTCAAAGACGGCATCAAGAACGCGGTCGCGCAACGCACCCTCGAAGAAATCGTCTCAGCTGAGCGCACGGCGTTCACCGGCGTCATGTTCCAGCGTGCCAGCGGCATCGTCGACACACTAGGCCTCGAGTTGATCGACGCGCGCGTGCGCACTATCCGTTTGCCGCCAGACGTTGAGTCGCGCGTCTACGCGAGCATGCAGCAGAGCTTCGGGCGTCTGGCGCGCCAGCTGCGCGGTGAGGGTGAGAAAGACGCGCTGCGTATTCGTGCTGAGGCGGATCGCAAGCGCACGGAGATTCTCTCGATCGCAGCGCGTGATTCGCTGAAGATTCGTGGTGAGGCCGATGCGAAAGCGACGGCGACTTATGCGGCGGCTTTCGGCAAGAATCCGGAGTTCTATGCCTTCTATCGCAGCATCCAGGCCTACAAGAATTCCTTGGGCAAGGAGGGCGATGTCATGGTCGTCTCGCCCGACAGCGAGTTCTTCAAGTACCTGCGTAACCCGAACGCGCGCTGATTCGTATGTCCAACGGCCGTTTCGTCGTGGTCATCGGCACCCAGTGGGGTGACGAGGGCAAGGGCAAGATCGTCGACCTGCTGACCGAGCGTGCGGTCGCGGTCGCTCGATTCCAGGGCGGTCATAACGCCGGCCACACACTGATTGTCGGCGGTGAGAAGACGGTACTGTCGCTCATCCCTTCGGGCATTCTGCGACCGCAGGTGCGTTGCTTCATCGGTAACGGCGTGGTGCTCTCGCTCGAGGCACTGCTGCGCGAAGCGGATATGTTGGTCGAACGTGGTGTACCGGTGTTCGAGCGCCTGCGCATCGCGCCCAATTGCCCGCTCATCCTACCGTCGCACGTTGCGCTTGATCGTGCGCGGGAGCAGGCGCGCGGTGTCAACGCGATCGGTACGACTGGTCGCGGCATTGGCCCGGCCTACGAAGATAAGGTCGCGCGTCGTGCGCTGCGGGTTGCCGATTTGTTCCAGCGCGAACGCTTCGCTGCCAAGCTTGGCGAGATTCTCGATTTCCACAACTTCGTGCTGCAGCAGTATTTCAAGCTGCCGCCCGTCGACTTTCAGCAAACGCTGGATTCGCACCTGACCATGGCCGAGCGCATCAAGCCGCTCGTCGTCGACGTCACCCTCGAGTTGCAGAAGCTACGCGATGCGGGGGCGAGCGTGATGTTCGAGGGTGCGCAGGGCGCGATGCTCGATGTCGACCTCGGTACTTATCCGTTTGTGACCTCATCCAACACGACTGCCGGTTTCGCGGGCACGGGTACGGGCCTCGGACCACGCCATTTTGATTACGTGCTCGGCATCGTGAAGTCCTACACCACGCGAGTCGGTGCCGGCCCTTTCCCGACAGAGTTGTTCGACGAGACGGGTGAGTATCTGCAGCGCGTCGGCAAGGAGTTCGGTGCCGTCACCGGACGTCGTCGTCGGTGTGGCTGGTTCGATGCGGTGGCATTACGCCGCTCTGTCATTCACTCGAGCATTTCGGGTCTTTGTATGACCAAGCTCGACGTACTGGATGGTCTCGATGCCATTCGCCTTTGTGTCGGCTATCGAGCGGCGGGCGAGGTGAGCGACGTGCCGCCTTTGCTGGTCGAGGGTTTTGGTGAAGTCGAGCCGGTCTACGAAGAGATGCCGGGCTGGAAGGGCAGTACCTTCGGCGTGACCCGCGAGGAGGATCTCCCGGTCGAGGCGCAGCGTTACCTCGCACGAATCGAGGAACTCGTCGGTGTGCCTATCGATGTGATTTCGACCGGCCCAGATCGCGATCAGACCATACTGCGAAGACATCCCTTCGGCTGATCGGCCAGGAGCATCCCCATGAATTCGAATTTGACTGCGCTGCGCCACGACATCGTGGTGTTCGGTGCGACTAGTTTCGTCGGGCAGATTCTGTGTCGTTACCTTTTGCAGCGACACGGTGTCGGCCAAGGGCTACGTTGGGCGATCGCGGCGCGTTCGGCCAGCAAGCTTGATGAGTTGAAGCGCTCACTGGGTTCGGCTGCGGTTGCGCTCGAGTCGATCGTGGTCGATGCCGCCGACGAGGCGGGCTTGCGTCAGCTGTGTCATGGCACGCGGGTCGTCATTTCGACCGTGGGGCCCTATGCGCTCTACGGTGAAACCCTGGTCAAAGTATGCGCGGACACCGGCACCGACTATTGCGATCTGACCGGCGAGGTTCAGTGGATCCGTCGCATGATCGAGCGGTACTCGGCTGCGGCTGCTGCCAGTGGAGCACGTATCGTGCACTGCTGCGGCTTCGATTCGATTCCTTCCGATCTCGGCGTTTGGTTCCTTCAGCGTGAGGCGCGGAAGTCCTTCGGCAAGTCCTGCTCGCGCGTGAAGTTGCGGGTCAAGGCGATGCGCGGTGGCTTTTCGGGCGGCACGGTGGCGAGCCTTCTTAACGTGGTCAAAGAAACTCGGGCGAATCCGGCGCTGCGAAAAGAACTCGCGAATCCGTACTCGTTATGTGTGGGTAGTGCCGTCAAGGGTGTACGACAGCCGAGCGGTGCGACAGTTGCTCTCGATGCGGATTTCCGCAGTTGGGTAGCTCCGTTTGTCATGAGCGGCATCAATACGCGTATCGTGCATCGCAGTAATTTTCTGCAGTCGCACTCGTATGGTTCGGATTTCGTCTATGACGAGGCGGTCCTGACAGGTCGAGGCTGGCGAGGCAGGCTCACTGCCACCGCTACCGGAGCTGGACTCGCTGCTTTCATGGTGGCGAGCAGCATCGGGCCGGTGCGATCGCTCCTAGAACGTTATGTCTTGCCAAAGCCCGGCCAGGGGCCAAGCCCGATTCAACAGGAGCGTGGATTCTTTGATCTGCGCTTGTTCGGTCGCACCAGTGATGGTCGGACGCTGCGCGTCAAAGTCACCGGAGATCGTGATCCGGGCTACGGCTCGACCGCGAAGATGTTGGGTGAAGCGGCTGTATGCCTCGCCTTCGATATATCGCGTGCCGAGGTCACCGGTGGGTTCTGGACGCCGGCGAGTGCGCTCGGCGAGAAGTTGTTGAACCGGCTGCAGGCGCATGCCGGTCTTGGCTTCGAAAGACAGGATGATTGAAATCACCACCCTGGTGCCCGGGAGAGGACTCGAACCTCCACGGTGTTACCCGCTAGTACCTGAAACTAGTGCGTCTACCAATTCCGCCACCCGGGCAGGGTGGGCGGCGAAATGTACGCAGGGGCGGCACGGGTGTCAATGAAGCATCGTTCTCGATCCCGGCGCGACGCGCCGCGGCGGCCTGCTAGTGGTGGCCGCCGAACCAGTGCCGGAACCATGGAGGGTGTGGTGTCGACCCACCGCTCCGGGTTCGCCTTCGTGCGCGTCGAAGGTCAAGAGGAGAGTGTTTTCCTGCCACCGCGAGCGGCGGTTGGCTTGGCGAGCGGTGATCGGGTCCGGGTCAGTGTTGAGAAAGATCACTCCGGTCGCTACTCGGGTGAGGTGCTCTCGATCCTCTCGCGCGGTGTCACGGCTTTTCTGGGCACGGTCGAAGTGCAGGGCCGCACGGCGTTCGTGCACTCCGTCGATCGTCGCTTGAGCTTGCGTTGCCTCGTGCCTGCAGATCGTTTGGGTGGTGCCCGTCGCGACGACTGGGTAATCGCCCGCATCACACGCTACCCCGATGCGCATCGCACGGCCATGGCCGAGGTCGTCAAGGTGCTCGATCCCGAGCGTCCGCTCGAGATGGCGACCGAGACGGCGATCGCCCGCTATTCGCTACCGGTCGATTTCGGCGCTGCTGCACTGCGCGAGGCAGAAAATTTTGGGGAGCGGATCGACCCGAACGAGGCGCGTGGTCGTATCGATTTGCGCGCGATGCCGCTCGTTACGATCGATGGCGCCGATGCGCGTGACTTCGACGACGCCGTCTATGCCGAGAAACATCCGAAGGGTTTTCGTCTCGTCGTGGCGATTGCGGATGTCAGTCACTACGTTCGAGTCGGTAGTGGCCTCGATACCGACGCGCGCGAGCGCGGTACGTCGGTGTATTTCCCTGGGCGCGTGCTGCCGATGTTGCCCACCGCTTTGTCGAATCATCTGTGCTCACTCGAGCCTGAAGTGGATCGACTGTGTCTCGTCGCCGACATGATCGTCGGCAAAAGCGGCGGCCTGCTCGATTTCAAGTTTTATCCCGCCGTGATGCGCAGTCATCTGCGATTGACCTACACACTGGCCTTTGAGGCGCTGTTCGAGGCCAAACCGGCTGCCCGTAACAGCATCGGCGCATTGCTGCCGGCACTCGAGCCTTTGGTCGATTTGTATCGCGTGTTGCTCAAAGCGAGGCATCGTCGGGGTGCGCTCGATTTCGAGAGTACCGAACCAACTTACGATTTCGACGAGGCTGGGCGGGTGCGTGGCATGTCGCTCTACGCGCGTAACGATGCACACAAGCTCATCGAAGAGTGCATGATCCTCGCTAACGTGGCGGCAGCTCGTCAGCTGAAGGCTGCACGTGTCGGTGGTCTCTATCGAGTGCACGCGGTACCCGATGAGAAAAAGCTCGACCAACTGCTCACGCAGCTGACGGCTATTGGTGTCGATGCTACTTTGCCCGAAGAGGTCGAGCCGCGCGATTTGCGCAAGATCACCGAGCGCGCCGCGCACAGTATCGATCTTCCTTTCATCGAGTCGCTGGTCGTGCGCTCGATGCCGCAGGCTTTGTACCAACCGGTGAACATCGGTCACTTTGGTCTTGCACTCACCGAATACGCTCACTTCACGTCGCCAATTCGTCGTTATCCGGACCTCGTCGTGCACCGCGCTATCAAGGCGAGTGTCGATCCGAAGGATTTGTCGGGTGTTCGATATGGTGCTGAGCAACTCGCGCCGTTAGGACAGGATTTGTCACGGCTCGAGAAGCGTGCTGACGAGTCGGATCGTTACGTCGACAATTTTCTCAAATGCAGTTATCTGCGTGAGCGCTTAGGGCAAACGTTCGATGGTTTGATTACGACGGTGGTTGAATATGGTTGCTTCATCCAATTGCGCGGTATCGGAATCGACGGTTTGCTTCGTCTCGATACGTTGCGCGACGACGACTACGAGATGAGCGCGGATGGTCAAGCGTGGTACGCGAAGCAGCGAGACCTCGAATTGCGTATTGGTGCAGCGGTGCGGGTGATCGTCACCAATGCCAATCCGGTCGAGGGTCTTGTCGATCTCGAACTCGATTCGGCGATCGAGGCGACAACGCCCAAGACTCGCCGACGCACGTCGAAGGAGCGGAGTAAGAAACGGTCATGAGTCAGCTCGAGACGGTGCATGGCATTCACGCAGTGCAGGCTTTGCTAGAGCGTCACGCCGAACGCGTGCAGCGAGTTTATGTTGCGCGAGGTCGCGACGATGCTCGGATCTTGACCTTGTCTCGGGCGGCAGAGGCGAGTGGGGTGGCTATTGAGCGCGTCGATGGCGCTCGCCTAGAGCGTATGGCCGGTGCTGCAGTGCATCAGGGGGTCGTGGCCGAGGTCCAAGCGATGGCGCCGTGGAATGAAGATCGTTTGACGGCGGCCTTGTCTGATTGGGATGCAACCCGGGGCGCGCCCCTCGTTTTGGCGCTCGATGGCGTCCAAGATCCCCACAACCTCGGGGCCTGTTTGCGTACGGCTGATGCCTGCGGTGCGATCGCTGTGGTGATCCCCAAGGATCGCGCCGTGCAGATGAACGCCACCGTACGAAAGGTAGCAGCCGGTGCCGCCGAAACCACTCCGGTGGTCGCCGTCACGAATCTCGCTCGTTGTCTGCGAGATCTAAAGTCGCAAGGCCTGTGGGTCGTGGGCGCCGAAGCCGCGGGTGAGAAGCGCGCCGACCAAGTGGATCTGACGGGACCCATCGCGCTCGTCATGGGTGCCGAAGGCAGCGGGTTGCGCCAGAACACCCGTCAGCACTGCGACTTTCTGGTGCGGCTCCCGTCGTTGGGGGCGGTCGAAAGCCTGAACGTGTCGGTTGCCACCGGCATGTTGCTGTACGAGGCAGTGCGCCAGCGCCAGTCTGTAAAGGGCTGATCCAGCTTGATTTTCTGACCCGTTGCCCGGGTCGCTCGGCAGGTCTTCAGCGGTTGCCGAGGGTCGGCTCGTCCGCTATAGTTCGCGCCCCTTGCTCCACCGGCAGCGCCTCGCCGGGGGGCTTTATATCCAAAAGGAGATCACATGAGGCACTATGAAGTCGTGTTTCTGGTCCATCCCGACCAGAGCGAGCAGGTTCCTGCCATGCTCGAGCGTTACAAAGGCATGATCACCCAGGGCGGTGGTCAAATTCATCGCCTTGAAGACTGGGGTCGCCGCCAACTGGCCTTCCCGATCGCGAAGGTTCACAAGGCTCACTACATCCTGATGAACATCGAGACGGACCAGAAGACGCTCGCTGAGCTGACTGGCGGATTCCGTTTCAGTGACGCCGTGTTGCGTCACTTGGTCGTGAAGATGGATGGTCCTGTGGTCGAGCCGTCGCCGATGGCGCGCGGTGAAGAAGAGGAAGCGGGTGAGGGCGTTGATCGTCCGCGCCGCCGCCGTGACGACCTAGGCGATGAAGAAGGCCTCGCGGAGTAATCATCATGAGCTATGGCAAACAGCAAGGCGGCAACAGCCGTTTCACCCGTCGCAAGAAGTTTTGTCGTTTCACCGCCGAAGGCGTGAAGCAGATCGACTACAAGGATCTCGCGACGCTCAAGGGTTACATCACCGAGACCGGCAAGATCGTTCCTAGCCGTATCACGGGAACCCGTTCTTTCTACCAGCGCCAACTGGCCACGGCTGTACGTCGCGCACGCTACCTCGCGTTGCTGCCGTACACCGACCAGCATTGATCGGGCGGAGGAATCACCATGGATGTCATTCTTCTTACCAAAGTTGCCAACCTCGGCAACATCGGTGATCGCGTCAACGTGAAGTCCGGCTACGGCCGTAACTTCCTGTTGCCCTCGGGCAAGGCCACGCTCGCCACGCCGGCGAATGTCGCCAAGTTCGAAGCTCGCCGCGCCGAACTCGAGAAGATCGCTCGCGACGAGCTCGCCGATGCAACGCGTCGCGCGGATGCGATGAAAGAGTTCAAGCTGCAGATCACGGCCAAGGCCGGTAGCGAAGGCAAGCTCTTCGGTTCTATCGGTACCACCGATATTGCCGATGCCTGCACCGCTCAGGGCCACAAGGTGGCACGCTCGGAAGTGCGCATGCCGAACGGTCCGATCCGCTCGGTGGGTGAGCACGCGATCTCGCTGCACTTGCACACCGATGTCGATGTGCAGTTGCAGCTCATCGTCATCGCTGAAGAGTAATCGCGCTGATGAGCGCACGCGGCGGAGACGTGCGAACACCGCCGCATTCGATCGAGGCGGAGCAGGCCGTTTTGGGCGGCCTGCTCCTCGACTCGCAATCCTGGGACAACGTCGCCGACGTCCTGCGTTCCGAGGATTTCTACCGTCCTGACCACCGCATCATCTTCGATGCCATTGGCAAGTTGGCCGCGCTGGGTCAGCCGTCGGATGCCGTCACCGTCAGTGAATCGCTCGAGCGTAGCGGCCAACTGGCCGATGCCGGTGGGCTCGCTTATCTTGGCGCACTGGCTCGGGACACGCCGACCGCCGCCAACGTGCGTGCCTACGCCGAAATCGTCCGCGAGCGTTCGCTGCTGCGTCAGTTGTTGAAAGCGGGTACCGATATCGCGGCCTCGGTTTTCAACAACGAAGGTGAGACGGCGCGTGAACTGGTAGAAACGGCCGAGAGCCGCGTGTTTGCGATCGCCGAGCAAGGTGTGCGCGGACAGCGCGATGGGGCGGTTGCCGTTCAATCTTTGATGCCCGCGTTGATCGATCAGATCGACGAGTGGCACAACAACCCCGATGGCATGCGCGGTCTACCGACCGGATTCGACGAGTTCGATCGCAAGACCGGTGGCTTGCGCGGCGGCGATCTCGTGGTCGTCGCCGGCCGTCCCTCGATGGGTAAGACCACGTTTGCGGTCAATATGGCCGAGTACGCGGCACTCAAAGAAGGCGTGAAGGCCTCGGTCGCGATCTTCTCGATGGAAATGCCGTCAGAGCAGCTGCTCACCCGTATGCTCTCTTCTGTGGGGCGGGTGAGCTTGCAGCACATTCGCAGCGGGCAAATCTCGGACGATGATTGGCCGCGTATCACCGGTGCAGCCGGACAACTCTCCGAGGCACGAATCTTCATCGACGAGACGCCGGGTCTGACACCGACCGAGCTGCGTGCCCGTGCTCGTCGCGTGCACCGCGAGCATGGCCTGAACCTCGTCGTGGTCGACTACCTGCAGCTGATGCAGGTGCCGGGCAATCAGGAGAATCGGGCCACTGAAATCGCCGAGATCTCACGCGGCCTGAAGGCGCTCGCCAAAGAATTGCATGTACCCGTCATCGCGCTCTCGCAGCTCAATCGTGGTGTCGAGCAGCGTGTCGACAAGAAGCCGGTGATGTCGGATCTTCGTGAATCGGGAGCTATTGAGCAGGACGCAGACATGATCCTGCTGATCTACCGCGAAGAGGTCTACGATAAGAACA
Source organism: uncultured Pseudomonadota bacterium (assembly GCA_903910215.1). Classification (GTDB taxonomy): domain Bacteria; phylum Pseudomonadota; class Gammaproteobacteria; order Steroidobacterales; family Steroidobacteraceae; genus UBA964. The sequence continues at coordinate 396 of CAIVYV010000154.1, read as the reverse complement.
CTACCAAGAAGGGCATGGCGGAGATTGATCTGGCCAAGCACCGTAACGGTGAGACCGGCACTTTCGTATTGACCTTTCAAGGTCAGTACTCGCGCTTCGTCAATTACGCGCCTGATTCTTATGCAGAGGGCGTACTGCGTTGAGTTCGATGGCGCAGGGCCCCATCCGCGCCGTTATTTCCCGCTCTGCGTGGCAGCGTAATCTCGCGCGTCTGCGAGACGCGGCACCGCATGCCTTCATGCTGGCGGTCATCAAAGCGAATGCTTACGGACACGGCGCCGTCGAGGCTGCTCGTACCTTGCCGGCAGATGCCTATGGTGTCGCTCGTTTGGGTGAGGGTCTCGAGTTGCGTGCAGCGGGCATCACTGCGCCGATCGTCTTGATGGAAGGGGTGTT
>CAIVYV010000153.1 GCA_903910215.1 uncultured Pseudomonadota bacterium | reverse complement strand
TGACAATTTCGTGACTCGCACTCTCGAGTAGCCGACACGCCGCCACCATCGAGTGGTCATCGTCGATCGTGACATGCCCGTAGTCCAACCAGTCGCACAGCGTGGTGATACCGGCACGCTGATCCACCACGGCGAAATCTTTGGCCATGCCGTTGACTTCGTCGACGTATTCGAGCCCGGCTTCCGTGAGCGCCATGACAAACTGCTGACACTGCTCGGAGTCGGTGAAGCCCACCCGGGCAATCTCACCATCGTCACAAAGCGTCGGCTGCGGCAACTGAGCAAGCAGCGCCTCCCAGCCACCTTGAAATCGACCATCGATCGCGCTGCGACGAATGACGACAGAGAGTCCTTCGATGAGTACCGCCATGGTGCGAGTCTAGCGTCAACGACGCAGCAACACCCACGCACTCGTCCCGAGGACGAGCAAAACGGTCAAGCCAATGACAGCCCACCAACGACGGGAGCGGTTATCCGTATCGGTATCTCCGCGAACTTCAGCAGCTGCAGCCCGCACAAGCCGCGCATCGATCTCATGTCGATTTCCGACGTAGGCGGCCAGCATGGCGCGATCGGCAATGATGTTGATGAGCCGAGGGAAGCCACCGGACACCCGATGCAAGCTGCGTAATGCCCGTGGCGTGAAAATCTCGCTTTTTGCACCGGCCACCCGCAGTCGATGTCGTACGTAAGCAGCCGACTCATCGATATCGAGCGGCGCCAAGTGATAGCGCCCGGTGATTCGCTGAGCGACTTGTCGCAAATCATCGCGTGCTAGCAGCTCACGCAACTCCGGTTGCCCGATGAGGATGATCTGCAGCAACTTTCGGGTCGGTGTTTCGAGGTTGGTCAGCAGCCTGACCTGCTCGAGCACATCGCGCTCGAGCAGGTGCGCCTCATCGATCAGCACGGCAACGCGGCGGCCGACCGTATTGGCCGAGAGTAGTCGTGCCGTGAGCGCATCCATCAACTGCTTGACGCTGTCGCGTGCGGGACCATTAACGGTCACCCCAAGCTCCTCGCAGATCGTCAGCAGGAACTCGTTGACCGTGACGCGCGGATTGAGAATCAAGGCGACATCGACATCGGGCAATTGCCGTGCAAGCAAAGAGCGGACGAGCGTCGTCTTACCGGTGCCGACTTCGCCAGTCAGCTGAATGAAGCCGCCGGCACCACTGACACCATAGACGAGGTGAGCGAGTGCATCAGCATGTCGTGCGCTCGGAAAGAGATAGCGTGGATCCGGCGTGATGGCAAACGGGTTTTCATCCAGCCGGAAGAAACCGAGATACACGTGATCGCTCAGCGTTCCGGCGGAACATAAACGCAGGGCTGACCGGACTTCACCAGGGCGCGGCAGATCTCGCGAGCCCGAGCTTCGCTTACGACACTCGCTTGCAGACGGTGGAGGGGGCCATTAGAGCCCGCACCGGGGGCGACCTGCGAGACAAGACCCTGCAGCTCGGGATATCGCTCGCGCGCACTCCGCCAGCCCTCGAGCGCCTTGTCGCGCGATGAGAAGGCACCCAGCTGAATGCGGTGCTCGACCGGGCTCAGCGCCGAGGTCGACGCAGCAGCTTGCGCCGCGGGTGCTGCTATCGGCGCCACAGGGAGTTTTGTCGGTTCAGCCGGCAACATGGCCGGCGGTGGTGCCGGCTCAATTGGCTCGATCGGTTCGATAGCCGCCGGACCTAGTACGCCCGGCGTCGCCAAAAAGTTTTGCAATCGTACCCGCGCCTCTCGAACCCAGCGACCTTTGGGATGAGTGTTGATGAAGTTTCGATAGGCTTCAGCGGTATCCGCTTCTGAGGCAGCCAGCCAATCGCGCTGTTCGATGAGATCGGTGAGACGCCGCTGCGCAACCGGCGCGTACTGGCTCTCGGGATACTGCTCGAGGAAGGCCTCATAGCTCTCGATGGTGTCGGCGCGCTGAGTGCTGCGCCATTCCTGCAAATCACTGCACGCAGCGAGGGTCATCAGCGCGACCGAAGAAAACAATACGACCCAGCGGCGAGATGAACTATCCATAGGTCTGATTCTAGGGATCGATCTCGGCCAGCACCAGCCGATCGATCCAACCGGGGCCGGTGAACGACTCAAAAAAACCGCAATGACCACCAGTCTCGGTGGTGATGATCTTGAGCGCAGGCGACTGCGCGATACGCGTGAGGTCAGTCGCGGGAATGATCGGATCGTCGAGTGCCGTCACCAGCGTCGAGGGCACCACAAGACCCGCCAGCCGATCGCCCGTGATCGCGTAGCCCGCGAAGTAGTCCTCAACCCGCGGATAGCCCGCATGCGACAAGACGAGCTCGCGCGTCATCCGGCGCAAATCCTGCGAGGCCATCAATTCGTCGAGATCAAACTGACCGGGCCAAGCCTGCTGCTTGCGTCGCAGGGAGCGCGACCACTTGCGAACGAAATACCAGCGATACAGCATCGCACCGCGCTCGAGCGCATCGAGCGTCACTGCCGGATCGAGCACCGGTGAAATACCGAGAGCCCGGTGAATTTGCAGATTTGCTTGCTGCGCCTGCGCCGCCACGCGCAACATGAAGTTGCCGCCCAAGGAAAAGCCCGCCAATACCAGCCGGTCCTTGACGAAGTGAGACTGAATTTCCTTGATGGCTCCGACGACCTCATCGAGTCGACAAGAGTGGAATAAGTCGCGATTCAGATGATGAGTTTCACCGTGATCGCGCAAGTTCAGCCTTACGACATCGAAACCCTGCTCGTGCAGCGATTGCGCTAGCGATAAAACATACAAAGACTGCGCACTCCCCTCCCAGCCATGCAACAGCACCACCAGAGTGGGTCGCTTGTTGGGGTTAGGAGATGAAGCCGGTGAATGAAACGCCTGCAGGCGCACGCCATCGCCACAGTCGAGCAGATATTCCCGACTGGCAGCGAGCATCGGCGCCGCCCTGCGCTCCACGAAGGGTCGTCGCCCTGGAAAGCTCGGCAAGATCGACTGCAGGTGCTGGCCGCGCAACCACCGGCTCGGCTCGAAAATCATCTGGTCAGTCACGCAAGCCGGCGCTACGACTCATCAGCTGCAGGGCGATGAAGAACAACACCACGACCGAGAGACTCATGATGGCGAAGGCTGCCAACACATCCACGTCACTACGACCAAGAAAGCCGTAACGAAAGGCATTCACCATGTGCAGGATGGGATTGGCGTACGAGAGAGTACGCGCCCACTCGGGTAACAGATTGATCGAATAGAAGACCCCGCCAAAATAGGTCAGTGGCGTGAGGATGAAGGTCGGAATCCAGTTGACCTGATCAAAATTCTTGGCGAACACGCCATTGATCAGCCCGGCGAGCGAGAAAATCATCGCAGTCAAAAAAACTGCCATGAAAATCGACATTAGATGTTGCACGGGCAGGTGCGTGAAGAATAAGGCGACCACGGTGACGGCAAGCCCGACCAAAAGCCCTCGCAACACGCCGCCGCCGACATAGCCGAGCACAATCACCCAATTGGGCAGAGGCGATACCAAGACTTCTTCGAGATAGCGCCCAAACTTGGCTCCGTAAAATGACGAGGAGACGTTGGCATAGGAATTGGTGATAACGGCCATCATGATGAGACCAGGCGCGATGTACTGCATGTAATCCGTGCCGTCCATCGAACCGATACGGCTACCGATCAACGAGCCGAAAATCACGAAATAAAGCGCCGCCGTGACGACGGAGGGAACGATCGTCTGCCCCCAAATACGCAGAATACGACCGAACTCTCGCAGGATGATGGTCTTAAAGCCGATCCATCGAGCTCGTGTGATCGCCTCGCTCATGCCGGCGCTCCCGATTTGTCGACGAGCCGCATGAAGATCTCCTCGAGGCGATTTACCTTATTGCGCATCGAGAGAACCTGCACCCCATCGGCCGAGAGCTGGGTGAAAAGCTCGTTCAGATTCCGATCCTTGCTGACCTCGACCTCGAGCGTTTGCGGGTCGGTGAGTGTCAACTCGTATCCCGTCACCCGGGGAACCATATCGATTGGTGCACGCAAACTGAGCACGAACGATTCGGTATGCAACTTGCGCAGTAAGCTGTCCATGCGGTCAGCCTCGGCAATCTGCCCACGATCGATGATGGCGATATTGCGACAGAGCGACTCGGCTTCTTCGAGATAGTGGGTCGTCAAGATGATGGTCGTTCCGCGCGCATTCAGCTCGCGCAAAAACTCCCACATCGAGCGCCGGATTTCGATGTCAACACCGGCTGTCGGCTCATCGAGGATCAACAAGCGCGGCTCGTGCATCAGTGCGCGTGCAATCATCAAACGGCGTTTCATGCCGCCCGAGAGGGTTCGACACAGCTTGTGACGCTTGTCCCAGAGCGACAGGGCCGTGAGGTATTTCTCCGCTCGCTCGCGCGCAACCGAGCGCGGGATGCCGTAAAAACCCGCCTGGTTGACGACGATGGTCTCGGGCGTTTCGAATTGGTTGAGATTGAGCTCTTGCGGCACGACACCGATGCAGGCTTTCGCTGCCTCGAGATCGTTATCGAGGTCGTGACCGAAAACCGAGATTCGACCCGCCGACTTGCTGACGAGCGACGTGCAGATACCGATCAGGGTGCTCTTGCCCGCACCGTTCGGTCCGAGCAGGGCAAAAAAGTCTCCCTCGGCGACATCGAGATCGACGCCTTTGAGGGCTTGGACGCCGTTGCGGTACTGTTTGACGAGACCGCGAACCTCAAGTGCTTTCATGCGGCGCAGAAGATACCACGTCGGAGCTGTTTTTCGCGGACGGTCTCACACAGAAGCCGAGGGGCGCGACAAGGACGCCAAACGCTGCACACCAGCATAGGTGGTTTGCCAGAGCCGACGCTGATCAGCGGCATTAGCCGCTTCGAGGCGACGGCCCCAGAACCAAGGATCGGTGTTCCAACGTAAGCGCAATTCGCCGCGATTGCGATCTGCCAACGGATCGAGATCAGGCAAGGGAACCGCTCGCAGCCGCTCGACCGCTTGGGGCGCGAGGCCCAGCAGCAATGTGGCTGCAACGGCCCTGCCCCTACATACCTGCCACGCGAAATGACAGAGCAAGCGGACATAGTCGCGCCCCGATGCTGTTGACCAGACGTGTTGATGATCGCCAGATCGGTCGTCCGCTCGCTCGTCATCGACAGATAAGATCGGATCGAACGGCAGTTCAAACAAAAGGTAAGGCGCCTCTGCAACCTGCTTCAGGGAGGCATCGTTGAGAGCGCTCCAAAGACTGCGATCAGTGCAGGCGACGATGGACGACGCCGGATCACTGCTGATCAAATTTTGGCGGATCAGACTCAAACCACGAAAATTGAGATCGCCAACCTGACGAATGATTTCGCGATCGACGCTGTGGGTGAAATCGGTTTCGGTAGGCTCTTTCATGCATTCCTCCGTCGTTTGACGAAAAATGATGGCGGAGTGCGCCTTGGAATGCAGCCTGAGTTTTGGGATATTTTGAGTGTAAATACCACTCATATTGAATACATCGGGGGTTGTCATGCGTGTCACTGATGATCGTTACCGTCGCGACCGCTCGCGTCTCGAACTGGCTCTGCGCCTCGTCAAACACGAGGCACGCACCCAAACCATCAGACAATGGACCGGCCTCAGTGACGATCGCGTACGAAAACTGATCCGCTCCTACATCCGACCGGGCGCAGCCATCCGACGTCATCGTGGCAAGTCACCGCAGCAAGTCGGTTTCTTCCTTCGCACAGCTCAACTCGACCATGACACACACGTACTCGCCGCAATGCTGGTTCTGTTCGGCGTGCTACCGACAAGACAACGCGGAGCGGCACCACGTCGCTCCGCGCCGATCCAACAAGGACGACTGCTCTGTGATGCCTTCGACGCTTATACGCGTATCGTCGAAGGTGCTCGAATCGACTTCGAACGAGCCGCTTTTCTCGCCGACGCATTGAGCATGGGCGATGAAATCCGTTTGCAATGGTGCGAGCACTGCGGCGGCGTCAACGTCATCGAAGCGCTGCGCTTGCGTGAAGTCGAATGTCGCGCTTGCAGCCACGTGTTGCCGCTACAGCGTCCCGGCAGAGCCGGGCGCGCGATGACACGTCCGCCTGCTACACTTGGCAACCAAACAGGGCTCTGAATCCGAACGAGGTCGTTTCCGTTTCAGTGCGCCCGGATCTCGCCATGCGCGCTTTACCAGAACACCTTCAACCCAATTTCCTCGCAGGTCCCTACATCGATCGCCGAGCGCATTTGCGCGAGGTGTCAAATTGGCAAGCCGAAGCTCGCGAGGATCCGCTCGCGCGGTTTTTGTTGAGTCGAGGTACGACGCTAGCCGTCGACATGGATCCACTGCGGGCAGCGTTCGTCGATCACCGCCATCCGCTCGTTCAAAAAGCTGTCGATTCCTCAATGGTTCTCCTCGGTTGGTTCGAGGAATCCCGTTGCGTTCTGATCCAGATCGATGAATCGGACGAAGTGCCCAGCGAGATGCGCTTCGAAGAACTACGCCCGCTGGCCTCGGAGCTCGAGGCTGCGGAAGCCGGCTTGTTGGCTTATGCGCGTGCCTTGATTCATTGGCAAAAACGCCATCGCTACTGCGGCAGTTGCGGCGCGCCGAACGAACCTCGACGCGGTGGACATGTCATGCACTGCAGCAATCCGAACTGCAGTGTCGATTCCTTTCCTCGAATCGACCCCGCGATCATCGTGCTCGTCACCGACGGTGATCGTGCTCTGCTCGGCCGACAAGCGTCTTGGGCTCCGAATCGTTATTCGACTATCGCAGGGTTCGTAGAACCCGGGGAAAGTCTCGAGGATGCCGTTGCACGTGAAGTGCTCGAAGAAACCGGGGTGATCATCACCCACTGCCGTTACCACTCATCACAACCCTGGCCGTTCCCCTCCTCACTGATGCTCGGCTACATGGCAACGGCCGTTCCGGGGTCCCCCGCGACAGCAGGTGACGAACTCGAGGATGCTCGCTGGTTCAGCCGAGAGGAGATTCGCGATGGTCGCGCGATACTGCCGCCAGCCACATCCATCTCGCGACGATTGATCATGAACTGGCTCGACGCCGAACCGCGCTGAATCACGCCCCATGTGTCTGGCCGCCGTTGCGTTCGATGCGCACCCCGACTATCTCGCCGTGGTGCTAGCCAATCGGGACGAGTTCCATGCTCGACCCGCAGCTCCACTCGCCCTCTGGCACGACCGGCCGAGCATCTTGGCGGGTCGCGATCTACAAGCAGGCGGCACTTGGATGGGTCTCGAGCAGCGATCACGCTTTGGTCTCGTGACCAACTTCCGCGAATCTCTGAAAATGCCGCAGGCACCGACCCGGGGTGATCTCGTCCCTGACTTCCTGGCGAGTGCGGACTCGGCAGAATCGCATCTCGGTGAGCTGGCGCGCCAAGCGAATCGATATGCTGGGTTCAACCTGTTGCTGCATGATGGCGATGCCCTCTGGTACGCCAGCAACCGCGATACCCAGTTCGCTCGGCGACTACCCGCTGGCGTGCATGCGCTCAGCAACCATTTGCTCGATACCCCGTGGCCCAAATTGCTACGGCTGCGCAACGCACTATCGGATTGGTCGAGTGTCGGTGCAGCAGATACGGCTCCGCTCTGGTACGCGCTCAGTGATCGCGAGCGCGCCCCACCTAATCGATTGCCCGATACCGGTATCGGCGCCGAGTGGGAGTCGATCCTCTCCTCGCCCTTCGTACTCACCGAAGGTTACGGAACACGCTGCTCCACCCTGCTGCTGCTAGATCGACACGGAAACTGGTCGCTCGAAGAGCGGCGGTACGACTGGTCTGGGAAACCGGATGGGCAAACCCGCTGGCAAGGAACGCGCACCAAGTGGCCGCCCGTAGCAGCGACTCTCTGAAGTAGAATCGGGGCACGATGCTGCCCTCGCTCACCTCGAAAAGTCGTCGTCGCGCGGCATGCGCCGGAGTGCTGGCAGCGCTATGGTCGGTGATACCCGGCAGCCCAGCCCACGCCGACATCGACATCCAGATCAATGGCGTGGACGGCGAACTCCGTCGCAATGTGCTCGCGTATCTCAGTCTCGAGCGCTACAAGGGCCGCGACGATCTCGATGCCAACCTCGTAGAACGCTTGCAGGAGCGTGCCGTTCGCGAAGCGGCTGCAGCTTTGCGCCCCTTCGGTTATTACGAAGCCAAGGTGGAAGCCTCCGTCGAGAAAATCGACGAGACGCGTTGGCGCGCTCGTCTGCAGATCGACACGGGCATTCCGGTCATGATGCAGGATGTGATCCTGCGAGTAGAAGGGCCCGGCCTCGAACATCCTGCGTTTCAAGAGCTACTGCGCGATCCGCCCTTGCGCGTCGGCAAGCGACTCGATCATGCAGCCTACGACTCCATCAAAGATTCTCTGCGCCGAACTGCCGCTACACTCGGCTTCGTCGAAGCGCAGCTGACGACAAGCGAACTGCGAGTTGACCCCGAACTGAAAACCGCGACAGCCACTTTGATTTTGCAGACTGGGCCTCGCTACAGCTTCGGCTCGACTATCATCGAACAACGCTCGCTAGACGAAAGCCTGTTGCGACGCTATCTACGGTACGAAGATGGTTCACCGTACGATGCGACTCAACTGCTGCGCACTCAGTTCGCGCTTGATGACAGTCAGTACTTTTCTGCAGTGGAAGTGCTCGCGGGCGAACCCGATGCGCAAACTCGCCTCATTCCGGTCAGCATCCGAACCGAACCCAATCGGCGAAATCGCTATTCAGCCGGTGTGGGATTCGCGACCGACAGCCGTGCGCGCGGCACACTGACTTGGGAAAATAGACGCCTCAACGACAAAGGACATCGACTACGTGCTGAACTGAAAGCAGCACAAGTCGAGCAGTCTTTCGAAGCACGTTATCTCATCCCCATCGGGGATCCTGCGCTCGAAAAATTCACTACTGAGTGGCGTTACTCGCGCGACGAGTTGGGCGACCTCGACACTCGAACGACTCGCCTGCAACCATCGATCACGCAGGTACGCGGCAACTGGCAGCGGGTTTTCTTTGCTTCATTGAGTCGAGTACGGACGGCTACGGCTAATACCGGTCGCGAAAATCCTCTCGATACGAGCGACACACTCGTCATACCGGGCATCAGTCTTGCCTCGGTACCGCGCGGATATCTTGGTGAAGCGCTGTTTTCGCGAGGTCTGTTGGCCGAGCTGCGCGGCTCCACTCGAAATCTCGGCGCGCCCGACGACTATTTGCAATTACGGATCGAAGGCGAACGCGCTTTCGATATCGCGCCCCAGTGGCACTTCTTCGTCCGCGGTCAGCTTGGAGCCACCTGGGTATCAGCGACGGAAAATCTACCGGGTACAGAGCGCTTCTTCGCCGGCGGCGATCGCAGTGTGCGTGGCTTTGGCTACACCGACCTCTCGCCGACCGATGAGCTCGGCGCCAAAGTGGGCGGTCGTCACCTATTGACCGCTACTGCCGAAGTCATCCGTGATCTGCCACGTAACTTTGGCATTGCCGCTTTCGTCGATGCCGGCAACGCGTTCGACAACTTCGGCGACCCACTGCAATACTCAGCGGGCATCGGTCTGCGCCTGCGCTTGCCAGTCGTCACTCTGGGGATCGATATCGCACAGCCCTTGACCAATCCCGCTTGCCGAAGTCTGCGTCCGGATCCGCGCTGCGGCATAGAAAGCGGGTTCGACAACCCTTCCGGCCCACGTTTACATCTGAATTTCTCGCCTAAGCTGTGAGATGCCGATCGTGAAGCGCTTATCGATCATTGCCGGTTTGATTTTGCTGCTGTTGCTCAGCGCACCGGTGATCGTGCTATTCACGCTCGGACACTCGGAAGCCGCGCTTCGCTATGTCGTTGCGCAATTACCGACGAAAGCTGGCTCATTGGAGAAGCTGCAGATCGACAACGTACGCGGCACCTTGGCGGGCGGCTTCACCGTCGAGCGGATTGTGATTGAGCATGATCTGGTCTATCTGCGGATCGATGGCATTCGTGCTCGGCTCGAGCTGCTGCCTCTGCTGTGGCAAACCATCGATGTCAGCGACTTCGAGGTTCGTGACCTCGAGGTTGCGCCACAACCGCGAAATCAGCCGCTACCAACCGAAGCAAAGCCGTTTCTCCCGCGACTACTGACACTGGAGGCACGTCAGACTCGAGTGCGATCGGCCACCATTAAGCAGCCGACAGGATCGCCGGTCATCTTCAAGGAAGTGACCGCACACGGCACCATCCGAGAGCGGCGTATTTGGATACGCGATGCCAAAGGCTCCCTCGGCAACATCGCACTCGAGGCCAATGGCATTCTCAAAGCGGCCATGCCGCTCGGCCTCGAAGCGCAAGCAAAGGCAACTTTGGTATCTCGCCGAGGTCCGCGTTGGGTGGCGAGCGTCAGTACCGACGGCGATCTCGAAAATTTGCCGTTGCAAGGCGGGCTCGTGGAGCCTTTTCGCGCCGAACTCGAAGAGGCCAATTTACGTGCCTTGCCGCCGTGGAACTTGCGCGGTACAGCACAGGTGTCGAAGCTCGACTTCACCCGCTTCGGTGGTTCTGCTTTCTTCGGTGATATCGCCGGTACGCTTGCTATCAATTTCGATTCGGCGGGTTATCGCGCAATCGGATCGCTTGAATCACCCGGTCTTGATGCCGGGCCCATCGATATCGAATTCGATGGCACATTCGCTCGCAATATCTTGCAGGCACGCACGCTGAAGCTTGCTCATTCGCCGAGTCGTCTGCGCGTCGATACGAGCGGAACCGTGACCTTCGAAGACGTCGGCCCTACCCTCGCGCTCAGCGGACGCTGGCAAAACTTCCGCTGGCCGCTGATCGGGGACGATACCGCACTGCAGAGCGAGCGCGGCTTGTTCACGCTAGAGGGCGTGGGTAATTACGATATTCGAACCGAAGCCGGCTTGCGAATCGGAACACTGCCACCGATGCAGACGGTCATCGATGGATCGCTGCAACCCGGGCGATTTGTGTTCACCGATAGCCGGTTTGATTTCCTCAAGGGAACGAGCCTTTTCTCCGGCGAGCTCGGCTGGCGCCCCGATCTATCATGGAAGATCACGGGGCGCGTAAAAGATATCGATCCATCTGGTTGGCGAGCGGGACTCGACGGCAAGGTCGGCTTTGCGCTGATCGCCGAGGGACGCACCGGCGGCAAAAATGCCGGTGTCGATATTGATCTGCGTCAACTGGGCGGTCGTCTACGCGGCGCCGCAGCCAGCGGCGGCGGCAAACTACGCATCGCCAAGGGCGACTATCGCTTCGACGCCGTCGATGTGAGCTTCGGCGGTTTCGATCTCGAACTGGATGGTCTCCTGTCGGAAACAAGACGCGATCTCAATTTCAGGATCAAGGCGAATGATCTTGCCGTATTAGCGCCTGGTGCGACGGGAAGCTTAACGGCCAAGGGCGTGTTACGCGGTACAGCAAACTCCATGCGGGTACTGCTCGAGGCGAACGGCGATGCTGTGAAACTGCCGATGATGCAGATCGGTCGCTTGCGTGCCGCGATTGATGTGGACCCACTGACGGGCGCATCGGCACCCGCCACAATCGACGTTGCGATGACCGACCTGCAAGCGGTCGGTCGAGATATCGAACGTCTCGATTTCAAACTGCAGGGCTCTACAGCGGAACACCGCCTCGCTCTCGATATCCGTGATCGCGACGCAACGATGAAGGCTCGTGGCGTCGGGTCGTTCGATACGCAGAGCTGGCAGCACCGCTGGGATCAGCTCGATCTTGATCTACCCGCGGATATCGGGCTCGCCGTAGTCGATCCATTAAGCATGACCTTCACCATGAGCAGCGCTGATGTTGAACCGTTCTGCTTACGCGCTCGTAAAGTAAATGAACTGACCGGCAGCGCAGAGCTCTGCCTGTCGGCAGCATGGAGCGAGGGCGCTTGGAACGCGCGCTTCGACATAGCGCGTCTGCCCATTGCATCGGTGCTACCGGAGCCCTGGCTCAAGGCGAGTTACGACGGGTCGATCAGCGCCGCAGCCAGTGTCGGTGCAGCCGCTACGGGACCCCTGCTCGGCACTTTGCGCGCAGACTTCCGCGATGCCCGACTCAACTGGCTACGTGCGAGCGGCAAGCGCGACATCATTCCTTTGGGGTCAGGCTATCTTGAGGTCAGTTCGTCATCGGATTCGATCATCGGCTTGCTGGATATAGCTGCGGGGGAGCGCGGTCGCGCAAGCGGTCAATTATTGGCGGTACGCGGTGCGAGCTCTTGGTCCGAGATGCCTCTGCAGGCAAAGCTGATCGCCGATTCCACTGCGCTTGGCTTATTGAACCTTTACGTTCCTGAAATCGATCGATCGGCGGGCGACTTGTCGATGGACTTCGACTTCAGCGGTACTGTTGGCGCTCCCCTCGTCAACGGCGTACTGCGACTCGAACGAGGTGAGCTCGACTTCTACCAAATCAACCTCGCACTGCGCGATATCGATGCCGAGGCTCGCTTGATCGACAATCGCATCTCGTTGCAATCCTCTGCACGCGCTGGCAAAGGCAGTATTCGCGCCGATGCTGATCTCGAGTGGCGCGGATCACTACCTTTCGGGTCTCTACGGATTCAAGGCGCTGATATTCCGATCATCGACCTTCCGGAAGCGCGCATCACCGCGACGCCGAATCTGGAGTTCAAAGTCACCGGTCGCGATTTGCTTGCGACAGGCACGGTACTGGTCCCGAGCGCTCGTCTGACGCCGGTCGATCTGACGGGCGCCGTCTCGACCTCGACTGATGAGATCATCGTTGGCGCTGAGCCCGTCGACCCCGCGAGTTCGTTTCGAGTATCGAGTGATATCAAGCTCACGCTCGGCGATCGAGTGACCGTCGATTCATTTGGTCTCAGTGGCCGAGTTGCCGGCAACATCAATGTGCGCAGCACTCCAGATGGGGTCAACCGCGGTAGCGGCGAGCTCGGTGTCGTAGAAGGAAAATATGCAGCGCTCGGGCGACGCCTCGATATCGAGCGCGGCAGACTCATTTTTTCTGGTGGGCTCATCAACGATCCGGGCGTAGACATCCGAGCGACCAAAGAATTCCCGGATGTAAAAGCAGGTGTGAACGTACGCGGAACGCTGCGTGAGCCACGCATGAGCTTCTTCTCGGAACCGTCTCTGCCGCAATCGCAGGTGGTGTCACTGATTTTGGCTGGCGGCACTATCGAAGCGACCCAAGCGGGCGACTCGACGTCGAGCGCAAGCCGAAACGCCCTACTTGCACAAGGCGGTGCGATCCTGGCGCAACAACTAGGCCAGCGCATCGGTATCGAGGATGTCGGGATCGAGCAAAACCTGGCGAATGAAACCTCACTGGTCTTCGGCAAGTATCTCTCAAGTCGCCTCTACGTCAGCTACGGCATTTCGCTGGCGGAAACCTTGAACACGCTGAAGCTTCGATACAGCATCAACGATCGTTGGACGGTGCGAACCGAAGCTGGCAAGGAAGTGAGTGCCGATGTGGTCTACACGGTCGAAAAGCCTTGAGG
>CAIVYV010000152.1 GCA_903910215.1 uncultured Pseudomonadota bacterium | reverse complement strand
CGCGCTGATGCCACTCGTTTGGATGACGAGCGCGCTCTTAGACATCCTCGGGCAATCGTTAGGCCCCAACCCAAGTCGAGAGTTACTGCACAGCACCGGCAAGACGGCGCTCAACGGTCTGTGGCTAACGCTCGCGCTACGACCTTTGCAGCAACTGACCGGTCGTATCGAATTCCTGTGGTTACGACGGTTAGCCGGACTGACCAGCTTCGCTTACGCGACACTGCATTTGCTCGTATACGCCATTCTGGAACTGGGTCTCGACTGGAGCGACCTCGGTAACGAAATAGCCAAGCGTCCGTTCATCGTCGTGGGCTTGATCGCCCTGATCGGCATGATCCCAATGACGGCCACCTCCACCGATCGCGCGATGCGGCGGTTAGGTCGCCGCTGGCAGCAATGGCACTACGCTATTTACCCCGTCGCGATTTTCGCGGTTTGGCACTACTACTGGCAGGTGAAACTCGATACCACCGAGCCTTTGATTTATACGGGCATACTCGCCCTGCTACTCGGCTATCGACTTTACCGACATCAACTCTAGCGCTAACGAAACACCCACTGCGGTACGTGCTGCCACCCGCGCGTGAGCGCCCGATCCAATTCACGCCAAGCAGGACATACCGCCTCGACCGCTCGCCAGTAGCGATCCGAGTGATTCATGTGACGGGTATGCACCAATTCATGCAGCATCAAATAATCGAGAACGTCAGGCTGCTGGAATGCGCCGCATAAATTCAGGCTGATGACACCACTGCGAGAGCAGGAACCCCAGCGAGTGCGTTGCCGACGCAGCTGCATCGAGTCGTAGCGAAAGCCATGGCGATCCGCCAGAGACTGTAGTCGGCACTCGAAGTGCGGGCGCAAATAGCGGCGCAACCAGTCGATCAGCAGCGCTCTAGCCTCAGCGCGACTCGCTTGCTCGCTGACGTGCAATTGCAGATGTCGATCGGAAAGCTCTGAACAATAAGATCGAGTGGAACCGGACATCGTTCGAGTCACAAACCAACTTTCCCCTAGTGCAGGAAGATCCAGTTGCGGCGGTGGAAACGGCTCCGGCACCCATTGCTGCAGTCGCTCGGTACGGCGCGCATCCATCCAGTGTCTGTGACGCGCAATGAAGTCATCAACGATCACGCCTGGGGCGTATATCGGAACGACCACCTCGACGTGCCCATCGAGATGCACTCGGGCCGAAAGCCGGCGCGCCCGGCGGCTGCGACGAATCTCGATCGGCAACTCGGTCATCATGCGACACATGATAGCTGCATGAGTTAGCATTCGCGCCCCATGGCGATCTATTTCAAAAGCGACAACACGGCGCCGGTCGCGCCCTCCATCATGGCCGCATTGCACGCCGCAAATGAAGGATACGCGCGCGGCTATGGCGACGATCCATGGACTGCGCAACTGCAAGCACGTTTCGAGCAACTCTTCGAGCGTGAGTTGCGCGTGTTTCCGGTCTCGACGGGAACCGCGGCGAACGCGCTCTCACTCGCGACTCTGGTGCCGCCCTGGGGCGCGGTGTTGACGCACGAGGAAGCCCATATCGTCCGCGACGAATGCGGCGCCCCAGAGTTCATGTCGGCGGGCGCACGATTGATTTGCATGAGCGGTGACGGCGCGAAAGTCACGCCGTCGATGCTCGCACGCACGCTCGATGCGAACCCCACCTCAGTACATACCGTGCAACCGCGTGCTCTGTCGATCACGCAGGCGACGGAGCTTGGCACCGTATACACGCCGGCAGAAGTACTCGCGCTCTCGACGCTCGCGCACGAACGCGGTCTCAAGGTGCATATGGATGGGGCCCGCTTCGCCAATGCCGTTGCCTCACTCGGCTGCACACCGTCCGAGATCACCTGGCGAGCCGGGGTGGATGTACTCTCCTTTGGCGCCACCAAAAACGGCGCGCTGACGGCCGAGGCCGTTGTGTTTTTCGACCCGCAACTCGTGGCAGATTTCGAATTTCGACGTAAGCGTGCGGCGCATCTGCTGTCGAAGTCGCGGTATGTCTCAGCACAGCTGCTAGCTTACCTCGACAACGATCTTTGGCTGACGCTCGCACATCACGCGAATCGACTAGCACAGCGCATCGGCGCTGCCGCAGGGCCCGCGCTGATGCACCCTGTGCAAGCGAACGAGGTCTTCGTGCGACTTGGTGATGCGCGCATCGCGGCGCTGCGAACCTGCGGCTTCGAGTTCTACGACTGGGGCGCTAGCGGCTCAGGCGAAGCGCGCTTCGTCGTCTCTTGGTGCCAGGCAGAGAGCGACGTCGATGCCCTGTGTCACGCGCTATGCTCGAACTGATCGATATCGGCATCAACCTGACGCACGACAGCTACGACCATGATCGTGCAGCTGTTCTGTCGCGCGCCATCGATCACGGAGTCCGGCAGTTCATCATCACCGGAGCGTCCGCGGAAAGCTCTCAAGCTGCGCTCGATCTCGTCGCGTTGTCGCCGCGAATCCTGCGGTCGACTGCTGGTTGCCACCCCCATCACGCCGTCAACTACGATGCCACGGCACACGCGACCGTTGCCGAACTCTTGCAGCATCCCTGGGTCGTTGCCGTTGGCGAGACGGGGCTCGACTACCATCGCAACTTTTCATCGCCTTCGGAACAACGACTCGCTTTCGAGAGGCAGCTGGATTTGGCGGTGGCGACACGCAAACCGCTGTTCCTTCACCAGCGCGACGCACATGCCGATTTCATTGCCATGCTGACCGAGCGTGCTGCGGTATTGCCGAGAGCCGTACTGCACTGCTTCACCGGCAACGCGAACGAACTCGACGAATCGTTGGAAGCAGGTCTTTGGATCGGCATCACCGGCTGGATCTGCGATGAGCGACGCGGTCATCATCTGCGGGATCTGGTGGCTCGCGTTCCTGCGGGCCGTCTGATGATCGAAACGGATGGTCCTTATCTGCTGCCGCGCGATCTGAAACCGAAGCCAGAATCACGCCGCAACGAACCAATGTTCCTGCTGCACATCGCCGAAGTTATCGCCGCAGCGCGCGGCGAAACTCTCGAAGAGCTCGCCGCCCATACGACGCACACTGCCCGAAACTTCTTCGAATTTCCGGCGGAGTAACCGCCGTCACTTGATCTAGCTACGCTGAAACCGGCTTGGACGAGCAGTGCTCTTCAAGTGCTGCCAATCACCCATCCAGAGCTCGACGACACGCTCGGCATGGCCACGCTCTCCGAGCAGAAAATCGGCTTCGAGTGACTCCTCTCGCAGCGTCATTCGCGGCAACCCTTTCGGAAACGTCGCCGCGCGCGAAAAGACAACACGCCCTTCCACCGGGATTGATCCAGCCCAACCACGAACAGCTGCGATCCGATCATAAAGCGCAGCCTGCGGATTGGCGAAGGTGAAACGCCGGCCCGCTGCCATCACAGTCCACTCCGTCATGCTATCGGATCCGAAGACATTCCCAGCGACGTCGCGTACGTCCAGCACCAACAAACCACGGGTGGTAAGTAGCAGGTAATCAATATGCACCTCAGTGCCCGATGCGTCGGGCAACGCGATGTCACGTAGATAATCGACGGAGACACCGGCGATCCGTGCTTCTCGGGCAAGGCGCTCGCGCCGCGCCCGATAACGCTTGTAGCCGAGCACCGTGACGATGCCGACGATGAGACCTAGGGCAGCCGCCAGTAGCGCGATACTCGTCGGATCGCTCAAAGAAAAGGTGAACGTCATCGTCGTGCTGACAACAACGCCGCCCGCAATGCCGGCAAGGATGGCTCCAGTGATTCGACCTGGGTTGGTCGTTGCAGCAACTCCGCCAAAGCCGGCGGCACCGGTATCGATGAGTCGATCAAGGGCTCGACGATTTCCGGAAACTTGGCGGGAGATGCGGTCGCCACGAGACACCAAGGCAACTCGCGTCGAGAACGCTCATCCATCGTCGCCCACACCTCAGCCGCGACGGCCGTGTGGGGACACCAAATCTGACCAAAACGCTGTCGGTCACTGCGGATCCGCGCAGCGATACGTCCATCGTCGACGGACTCGGCCGCGACAGCACCCCGCAAGCCATCGAGATCCGGGTACAAGGCACGCAGTCGTTCCATATTCGACGGCTGCCCCACGTCCATAGCCGATGCCAAGGTCGCCAAACTGCGCCGAGGCGACCAATCACCTGTCTGCAGATAATCGACGACGGTTCGATTGGCATTGTGAGCGAGCACGATTCGGCCGATGGGCAACCCCATGTGACGCGCCCAAATACAGGCAACGGCATTGCCGAGATTGCCGCTCGGAATGATGAAATTGAGCTTGCGGGCGTGTTTGCGCCAAAACTGCAGCGACGTCGACGCGTAGTACGCAGCTTGCGGCAACAGACGACCGAGATTGATGCTGTTAGCCGAAGATAAACTCATCGCCGCGCCCAACTGCGCATCGACGAACGCCTCTTTGACCATACGCTGACAGTCGTCGAAGGTGCCAGCCACTGCAAAACTGCGGACGTTATCGCCCCAACAAGTGAGCTGCCTTTCCTGCGTGGGTGATACCAGCCCCTTCGGGAATAGCACGGTCACCGCCATGCCGGGACGACGATGGAACGCAGCGGCTACAGCACCGCCGGTATCGCCTGAGGTGGCGACCAAAATATTGACTGTCGGATCGATCG
>CAIVYV010000151.1 GCA_903910215.1 uncultured Pseudomonadota bacterium | reverse complement strand
GCCAGTAGCTCAATTGGCAGAGCAGCGGTCTCCAAAACCGCAGGTTGGGGGTTCGATTCCCTCCTGGCCTGCCAATTCGGGCTACGCAGGATCAGTGCAACGATGAACGAAGCAGTTAAAAACGACGGCGTCACGGGCGCCGACAAGGCAAAACTCTGGGCCGCGATCTTGATCGCGGCTGCAGGGATTGCCTCGTTTTATGTGCTCAAAGGCGATCAGGCCGATTGGGTGCGTTGGGTCGTTTTCGCGGGCGGCCTTATCGTCGCCGCGGCTGTGTTCTTTCTGTCGCAGTACGGGCGCGACTTTTGGAAATTCGCTCTCGATGCGCGCATCGAGTTGTACAAGGTCTTTTGGCCCACTCGTCAAGAGACGGGCACGATGACCGCAGTTGTTTTCGTATTCGTGATCATCATGGCGCTGTTCTTCTGGGGTGTCGACTCGATCCTCGGTTGGCTGACCAAGTTGATCCTCGGCGGCCCGGACGCAGGAGTCTGATCAGATGGCAATGCGTTGGTACGTCGTTCATGCCTACTCGAACCTCGAGCACCGTGTGGCCGAGGGTTTGAAGGAGCGCATCAAGCGCGCCGGCCTCGAACATAAGTTCGGCGAAATTCTCGTTCCGACCGAAGAGGTCGTCGAGATGCGCGATGGTCAGAAGCGCAAGAGCTAACGCAAGTTCTATCCGGGCTATGTGCTCGTGCAGATGGAGATGGACGAGGACACTTGGCATCTCGTGCACGAGGTCCCGAAGGTGCTCGGTTTCATCGGTGGTACCAAAGAAAAGCCGGCGCCGATCACGGATCGCGAAGCGAACCAGATCTTGCGTCGCGTCGAAGAGGGTGTCGAGAAGCCGCGGCCGAAGGTCATCTTCGAGCCTGGTGAAGTCGTTCGGGTCACCGATGGTCCGTTCAACGATTTCAGCGGCGTGGTCGAGAACGTCAACTACGAGAAGAATCGCCTGCAGGTTGCGGTGCAGATCCTCGGTCGTTCGACGCCGGTCGAGCTCGATTTTTCGCAGGTCGAAAAGGCCTGATGTTTTTTTGACTGCTCGTTCTCGCAAGGGGACGAGCCAGTGGATCGATGCGCGAAGGATCGCGTGTCGTAACGGCAAGGAAGCGCATGGGGAGCTCACGCTGGAGCGTGGGCGTTGGAACCCAGGAGAGTAACGATGGCCAAGAAAGTCCAAGGCTACGTCAAGCTGCAGGTACCTGCAGGCTCGGCGAACCCCTCACCGCCCATCGGCCCGGCATTGGGTCAGCAGGGCGTGAACATCATGGAGTTCTGTAAGCAGTTCAACGCTGCCACGCAGAAGCTCGAGAAGGGGCTGCCCATTCCGGTGGTGATCACGGTCTACGCAGACCGCAGCTTCACCTTCATCATGAAGACGCCGCCTGCCGCGGTGCTGATTCGCAAGGCGATCGGTATCGAGAAGGGCAGTGGTACTCCCAACACGAACAAGGTCGGCAAGATCACTCGCGCCCAGCTCGAAGAGATCGCCAAGACCAAGACGCCGGATCTCACTGCAGCCGATCTCGACGCTGCGGTGCGTACGATTGCCGGTAGCGCCCGCTCGATGGGCGTCGATGTGGAAGGAGTCTGATCATGCCGTTCATCGCCAAACGTATGAAACCCTGGAAGGACGCTCTCCCGCCGGGCAAAACTTATCCAGTCGATGACGCGTTCAAGCTCGTCAAAGAATTCGCCAAGGCGAAGTTCAACGAGTCGGTCGACGCCGCCATCAATCTCGGCATCGATGCCGCCAAGTCCGATCAGCAGGTTCGCGGTTCGACCGTGATGCCGCACGGTATCGGCAAGACGGTACGCGTTGCCGTGTTCACCTCGGGCAAGAACGCCGATGCCGCCAAGGCAGCCGGTGCCGACATCGTCGGCATGGAAGATCTCGCCGAGCAGGTGAAGGCCGGCAAGATGGATTTCGACGTCGTGATCGCGAGCCCCGATGCCATGCGCATCGTGGGTCAGCTCGGTCAGATTCTGGGTCCTCGCGGTCTCATGCCGAACCCGAAAGTGGGTACGGTGAGCCCCGATGTCGCAGGCGCTGTGAAGAACGCCAAGAGTGGTCAGGTGCGTTACCGCGTCGACAAGGCCGGCATCGTGCATTGCACGATCGGCAAGGTGAGCTTCGATGCGCAGCAGTTGCGCGAGAACCTCCAGGCTTTGTTGGCTGACCTGCAGAAGGCGAAGCCGGCAACGTCGAAGGGCGTCTACCTGAAGCGCGTGACGGTCTCCTCCACGATGGGGCCGGGCGTGCAGATCGATCAGGGCTCGCTCGGAGTTTAATTTTTTGAATTGATGCGGGCTCGGTGGTGCAAATCACCGAGTTCCATCGAAGACCGCAGGCGAGTGGGTGGAAGCGTAAGCAACCAGCCCGTTCTTAATGAGATGGCCTGCGCAGGTGGTGTACCGCTCATACGAGGATCGTCCTCGTTTGAAGGTCGCCGTCCATAGGGTCCGGTGTGGGTCGCAAGTCTCATACCGGTGTGTGATCTTCAGGAGAGGAGTAATCAACTAGTGCCTCTGAACCTAGAAGACAAGAAAGCGCTGGTGAAGGAAGTGGCGGAGATTGCGTCTTCGGCGCAATCGGTGGTCGCTGCCGAATATCGTGGTATCACGGTTTCGCAGATGACCGAGCTGCGTGCCAAGGCCCGTGCCCAAGGTGTGTACATGCGTGTCGTCAAAAACACGCTGGCACGCAAGGCATTGGTCGGCACTTCGTTCGAGGCGGTCGGTCCCCAATTGAAGGGTCCGCTCGTCCTGGCTTTCTCGAAGGACGACCCGGGCGCTGCGGCGCGCGTGGTGAAGGACTTCTCGAAAGCGAACGATAAGCTCGTTGCGACGCTCGTGTCCTTGGGTGGCGATGTGCTGCCCGGTAAGGATCTCGAAAAAGTCGCATCGCTGCCGACGCGCGAACAGGCTCTGTCGATGCTGTTGGGTACGCTCAAAGCACCGATCGAGAAATTCGTTCGCACGGTGGCTGCGCCGCATACCAAGCTGGTCCGCACGGTCGCGGCTGTCCGCGACGCGAAGCAGGCCGCCAACGCTTGATCTTGTTGCCTTTGAAACAACTTTGGAGTTACCACAATGGCTGTTAGCAAGGACGAAATCCTCGAAGCAATTTCCAACATGAGCATCATGCAGATCGTCGAACTGATCTCCGACATGGAGAACAAGTTCGGTGTGACCGCTGCTGCTCCGGTGGCCGTCGCGGCCGTCGCCGGTCCTGCCGCTGCCGCGGCTCCTGCTGAGGAAAAGACGGAGTTCACCGTCATCCTCAAGGAATACCCGGCCGACAAGAAAGTGGGCGTCATCAAGGTCGTTCGCGAACTGACGGGCCTCGGCCTGAAGGAAGCGAAGGACCTCGTCGAGGCCGTTCCGGGCACGCTGAAGGAAGG
>CAIVYV010000150.1 GCA_903910215.1 uncultured Pseudomonadota bacterium | reverse complement strand
TCGATCCCGAGGCCGTGGTGAGCAAACTCGGCTCTGGTGAATTCACCGGTGTTTTCCTGGTGCCGACCCAATTTCACGCCATCTTTGCCTTGCCACGAGAATTCCTCGAAGCCCACCGCAATACGGGCCTCAAGGCGATGATCTCGAATGCGTCCGCTCTGCCGCAGGCCATGAAGGAAAAAATCATTGGTCTTTGGGGCGAAGGCTTGCTGCACGAAACCTACGGCTCCACCGAAATCGGCCTCGCAACGAATCTGCGGCCACCCGACCAACTGCGCAAACAACAGTGCGTCGGCCTGCCCTTTCCGTGCACTCAGGTGAAGTTGTTGGATGAGGATGGCAAGCCGACGCCAAGAGGTGAAATCGGCGAACTCTTCACCCTCTGCCCCTTCATGTTCAGCGGTTACTGGCAAGACGGGAAGCGAGTCATCCCGCCATTGGCCAACGGCTGGTTCAGCGCAGGGGATCTGGCCCGACAAGACGACGAGGGGTACATCTATATCGTCGATCGCAAGAAAGACATGGTCGTGACGGGTGGCATCAACGTGTATCCACGCCAGATCGAAGAATTGCTGTACCGCCATCCCGCCGTACAGGAGGCGGCTGTCATCGGCGTACCCGACGAGCAATGGGGCGAACGATTGAAGGGCTTCATCGTTTGCCGCGAGGGGCTAAGCACCACGGCCGAGGAACTCATCGAGTTCCTCAAGCCGCAGTTGTCTTCCTACAAGATTCCGCGTGAGTTCGATTTCTTAGCGGAGTTGCCGCGCAATCCGTCCGGCAAGATCTTGAAGCGCGCCCTCCGCCCCTGATCGTCTCGAGCGGCCTCAGCTCTTGCGCTGAGACTTCGCCTTGCGAGCCGCCTTCGGGCGCGGAATGCGCGTGAACACCTCGAGCGCATTGTCACGCATCATCTTTTGATGCGATTCGGGGCGCATACCGAGGGCCGCGATTTCCGCCACGGCACGCTCAGGGTCGATCACGGGCCAGTCGGTGCCGAAGAGCACCTTGTGGCTGCCATACGTGTTTGCGTAATGCACGAACGCCTTAGGCCAATGCTTCGGCGCATAGGCATCGCCTGCCAAATAAATGTTGGAATGCTTCCACGCCATCGAGATGGCCTCTTCCGTCCAAGGCACACCGATGTGGATGCCGAGCAACTTGAGCTCCGGAAAATCGATCGCTACTTGATCGAGCGTGATCGGACGACCCACCGACGGTAGACGACGACTCTGCGAGTAAACGAGGTTATGTCCGATCTGCATCATGATCGGGATCTCGAGTTCGGCGCACTTGGCGTAATACGGGTAGTACTTCGCGTGGTCTGGCGCAAGACCGAACCAGTGCGGGTACAGGTGCGCGCCGACGAAACCCAGTTCGTTCACCGCGAAGGACAGCTCGCGCAGTCCTTTCATCCCGCGGAAGGGATCGACTCCGGCCAAACCGGAGAAACGATCGGGGTATTTATTGACGACCTTGTGCACTCGCTCGTACGGCACTTCGAACGAGCCGGCGACGTTCATGTCGCCCGCCCTGACGGCGATCAGAAGTGATCGCTCGATGCCGGCGCGATCCATCTTGCGAAGATATTCGCTGACCGGAATACCGCCCCACAGCCGGCGATCCATCCGAACCTGCTTCTTGAAAGCATTGTCGATGCCGGTCTGACCCTTGCGGACTGCTTCCGGATCGTAAAGGTTGCAAACGATGTCGATGTAACCGCTCATGCGTCGTCCCCAATGAAATGACGAAATGAAGTGTGAACTTACCAGCCACATTGTCATAGACTGCGGACTAACAAATCCAGTCCTGCCAACCTATCGAACGAATACACGTATATCGCGACATGAATGACACTTCGGTTTCCGTGACCCGCAGCTTTCGGGTTTTCGATGCGCTCGCTAAAGCCAAACAACCCTTGAGCAGCGCCGAGATTGCCCGCCTGATCGAGGCACCACGCTCCAGCACGGCAGACCTGCTGCGCACGCTGGTCGGTTTGAACCTGTTGTCGATAGACCGGCGCAGTGCGACCTATTTCCCAACTGCTCGCTTCTCGTCGCTAGGCTCGTGGTTGGAATCATCTTGGTTCGGGCACGCGGGGTTGCGTGATGCATTGCGAGAGCTCGCTGCCACCTCCGGTGAGACCACGGTGCTTTGCACACCAACTGATCTCGATGTCGAAATTGTGGCCGTATTCGAAGGGCCCGCCGGCATCGCGTGGTCTCCCGTAGTCGGCGAACGATTTCCCCTCTTTGGCTCGGCTACTGGGACTAGCTATCTGTCGACTCTCCCGCCCTCCACGATCAGAGCGATGCATCGTCGCGCCACCAGTGAGAAACGCGCTCCAGTCCCGGAGTTGTCGTCGGTACTCAGCGACGTGCGAGCAAGTCAACGCGCCTCACTCGCCTGGAACCTCGGTACGCTGAATCCGGAGGTGGCGACCGTGGCATGTCACCTGCCGCAAGACTCGCTGCAAAGACCGCTTTTCGTTGCGATTGGCGGCCCTTGCAAAAGAATCCAGGAAAAGCGCGCACTGCTCGAATCCAGTCTCAAAACGTTCGTGACGATGCGCCTGCACGGCAACACGGCAGATCGGGAGCTTCGATGACGCAGCAACTGTTCGACCACGATTTCTTTTATCGAGGCTCGGCACCCACGCGAGTCGTCACACCTCTGAATCGAGAGGATGCAATCCAAACCATCGGGCAAAACTTGCGTGAGGGCTGCGTCGTCGTCGCGCGTGGTGGTGGCATGTCGTATACCGGCGGCTACGTGCTCGCGGAAGATTCACGCCCGGTCGTCATGATCGATATGCGTCAGCTGTCGCAGATCGATCTTTCAACACTCGCCAATGGTTGGGTCGTGGTCGACGCCGGTGTGACCTGGCAGCAGCTACACGAGGCCCTACAACCGCAAGGCTTGCGCGCCGTATTCGGCGGACCTTTGTCAGGCTTGCGTGCCACGATCGGCGGCGCAATCTCGCAGAATGCCGCCTTCTGGGGTTCTGGGCTGCATGGTTCTGCGGCGGAGTCGACCCTCGGTCTCGAAGTGCTACTCGCCGACGGTACGGTGCTGCGCACCGGCGTGCTGTCGCGGGGCGATGAAGGTCGCTCGCGCTATTTCGGTCCCGACCTGACATCCCTTCTCGTCGGTGACTGCGGTCGCTTCGGCGTCAAACTGCGAATCGCCTTGGCCGTCGAGCCTATGCCAGCGGCTGCCGACAGCGTCTCGTTCTCGTTCGAGCAGCCCGTCAATCTACTCGAATCGATGCAGTCGATCGCGCGACGCCGGCTCGCCATTCAACAAGTCGGCTTCGACCCCCTACTTGCCAACGTACGCACCCGACGCAGCAGCTTTGCCGATGACTTCCGCACGCTGTCTAAGGTGCTGCGTGGCAGCAGCTCGACCCTCAAGGGCTTGCGCAGCATCGCTGAGATATCTTTGGCCGGTCGCGGATTCCTGGGTGACGCGGGCTTCACCCAGCACGTCATGTGTGAAGGACTCGATGCTCACGCCGTCGACAGCAAGATCGCACAAGTCCGGCGGATCGTAAGCGATCTCGGCGGACGTGAAATCGAGAACACGATTCCGAAAGTGATGATGGCGACGCCATTTACGCCTCTCAACGGCATCCTTGGACCGAACGGCGAACGCTGGATACCCGTGCACGGCCTGTTCAATGTCGATCGCGCTCAGGCGGGTTACCGTGCTTACCTCGAAACGCTAGAGGCATTCGAATCGGAAATCGCAGCGACTGGTATCACCTCCGCCACGCTCTTTTCAGCTGTGGGCAGCACGACGACGTTGATGGAACCGATGTTTTTCTGGCAAGACGAACTCGAGCCGCTGCACTTCGACACGCTCGAAGAGAAGGTCATCAAACGTATTCCTCGTAATCCGTCGAACGCGTCAGCGCGCGAACGGGTTGCGAAGCTCCGCCAGGCCATCATGGAGGCATGGAAGCCGCTCGGTGTCGGGCACTTTCAGGTCGGCCGTGCCTATCCCTTCGCGGCGAGTCTCGATGGCGTTCAGCAGCGGGTTTATCAACAGCTCGCTGCGATACTTGATCCGCATGGACAAATGAACCCCGGCGTATTGGGTCTCTAGATAGGACTACGCCGCGATCGCGCTACGCCGTGCCCGCGCAGAGGCGTTTCGTCCGGCTGCACGCCCGGAAATCATGGCTTCAGTGAGGTAGGAGCCGTTCTGATAAAGATCGGAAATCATTGAGCCGAGCTCACCCGCCTCGTATAGGCCAGCGATGGGCAGACCTCGATGATCGAGCACTTCAGACTCGATATTGCGACGCGCACCGCCGCTAGTACAAACGATGCCAGGTTCGATTCGCACCGCGTAATACGGTGGATTTTCGATTGCCTGCAATGAAAAATCCGGTCGTCCGAAATCCGGATCAACGCCATCCCGGCAAGCCGCGTTGTAACGATCCACCGTCTCTCGAACGCGGACCGGGTCTCGACCCATCAGAGCAGCGAGCTCCTCGATCGAATCCGCCCGTAACACCCAACCCTTCTCGATCTCGACCGTATTGTCGTCAGACCATTCGTAGCCCTCGACTACGGTGTTCCACGTCATCGCCTGGGTAATGAGGCAGTTATGGGCACGCGTCGTTTCGTCGAAGATCATGTGTACCGGCAAAGCGCGCGGCAGCGGCGTGTCGACCCAATGCCCGTGGCGCTTTTCTTTGTAATGAGTGTAGTAAAGCGGCGCACCCTCGTTGTAGAAACGCTGTCCTTCGGCGTCGACATCGATCCAACTGAAGGTCTGCCATAGATGCCTGCGCATGAAGACAGTTGGCCACTGCGGCACCTTGATCGCAGGCCAAATGCCACCGGACTGCCCGAAGTTGCGCAAGTGCCAGAGATCAGCCCCTGCTTTCTGCACGAGCTTCAGACCATCGCCGGTATTGGCCGGTGAGCCAAACGGGTAAGCTTCGGGCAGCCCGTAGTAGTCACGCTGCATGGTCAGATTGTTTTCATAGCCACCGACTGCGAGCACGACGCCGCCCTTGGCTTTGATCGCTCGACGGACACCGGCCTGCTCGACGATCGCACCCACCACTTCGAGCGTGTCGGGATCCTGCACCAGATCGATGATGGGTGAGTCGAAGCGGACCGGAATCCCGCGACGCTCAACGCAGCGCTTCATCGTGATCCAAACTCCACTCGGAATCGGCTTGACGAAAGAGTTGTAGGCCACCGCATTTTCGGCGCCGAATTCGGGAAACTCGTAAACCGCTTCGCCGCCGCTCCAACCGCTGCCGCGAACGAACTCGGTGCCCGCTTCGGCACATCGCTCGAGAATATACGGCTCAAGCTCAGCCATCTGGCGAGCCCACTCCCGCAGCATCTCGTCCGGCACAGGGTTCTTGACGCTCATGTTCTTTTGATACTGATAGAGCGCCTCCGCATCGTGCGAAATCAGCAACGACTGTCCGGACACTCTCCCATTTCCGCCAGCGAGGTGCTCAGACATTTTCTCCACGATCAATATCTTCGCAGCCGCATCGGCATCCCTCGCACCGAGTGCTGCAGCGCAGCCGGCAACACCGAACCCGGCGATCAAGACTTCCACTTCCTCATGCCACTGCGCTATCGATCCGGGACTAGCCATCATTCACCTCGAGCCATTTCCAATGCCGACCGGTACGGTCGCAAACCCCAATACAGCACCAATGCAGCGAGCAATCCCATGACGCTCGTCACCCATGCAATCGATGCCGACAACATCTTCTCATCAGCAAATACATAGTCGGTGACCAACGCCACTACCATCGGCCCGAGCCCGATACCGAGTAAATTATTGAAAAACAGATACAAGGCCGAGACGACGGCGCGCATACGTACCGGAGCAACCAATTGAATGGCGGCGGCCGCACCGCCAAAGGCCATGCTGGCGAAGAACATGAATGGACAGAGCCAAAGAACAGCCTGCCAAACGGAGTCGGCGCTTGTTGCCAATAATCCGAACGGAACGAGCCCGAGTCCGCTCAGTACGCCCACGCGCAGCGCTGCATCCAACCAACCACGCTGTCGCCCTCGATCGGTGAGCCAACCACCCACCAATAGGCCGGCTGTTCCGAACACCAGCACGGCAATACCTAAACCAAGACCCGCCGTCGGCGCATCAGCCTGGAACTGACGCTGCAAGAACGCAGGACCCCATCCGGATACCGCATTGAAGGCGGCACTCAACAAAGCGAAGCCGAGAAAGTGACAAAAAAACAAACGCGGATGCTCGGCGAGATATCCGAAGACTTTCGCAACCGGTGGTGCCGGCGCTTTGTCAGCGTCGCGTCGTACGGGCTCGGCGATCGTCAGCACCAACAACGCCAGTAGCAAACCCGGCAGACCCACGATGATGAACGCCGCCTGCCATGCCTCTACCTGACCCACCAGCGGCAACTCGATGCCATCGGAGCCCTTGATCAAGCCGATCACCGCACCGCCAATGATGAACGCAAGGCCTGCGCCAAGAAAAACACCGGTCGAATAAACGCTGAGAGCACGACCGATCTTCTGCGGAGGAAATGAATCCGCCAGCAAAGAAAAGGCGGCAGGCGAGAGGGCTGCCTCACCGACGCCCACTCCTACTCGCGCGATAAAAAGATGCGAAAAGCGATTGGCGAGCCCACAACACGCCGTTGCGATACTCCAAAAAGCGATGCCACCCGCGATGATCGTCCGCCGACTGTAACGATCGGCGAGCATGGCGATTGGGATACCCATCAGTGTGTAAAACAAGGCGAAAGCGAGGCCGTGCAGCATCCCGATTTCGGTATCAGAGAGGCCGAGATCTGCTTTGATGGGCTCGACGAGCAGAGACAGGATCGTACGATCGATGAACGAACAGGTGTACGCCAGCAACAAGACTGCTACTGCATACCACGCCACCCGAGGCTTCGGCCAATCCGTCGATTCGGTCATGCTTACCCCCAGTCCGAGGGTGTACCAATCACCCTGCGCTGGTCAAATCTCGGGTATTCGTTATTTTGGGTACGCGTTAAATGTGATTACGCAGCACCAGCAACGC
>CAIVYV010000149.1 GCA_903910215.1 uncultured Pseudomonadota bacterium | reverse complement strand
TGTTGTCGCACTATCAGCTCACTGAAGCGCTGATCGCCAAACAGTTGCTCGGCAAGGGAAGCGTGGTCGTCAATGTGACCTCGGGCGGAGGCTACAACGTGCCACTGATGACCGGCACCATGAACGTCACGGATCCGAAGCGTTACAACGGCACCGTGGCCTATGGCTTCCACAAGCGCGCACAGATGGTGCTTAACCAATACTGGCGTAATGCCTACGGTGCGCTCGGCATCGACTTTTTCGTGATGCATCCGGGCTGGGCTGATACGGCCGGTGTACAGCGCTCGCTGCCGCGTTTCCGCAAGATCCTGAAATCGATATTGCGCGATGCCAAATCGGGGGCTGATACAGCAATCTGGCTGGCAGCTGAACGTCCGTCACAGCCGGAGGAAGAATTGGTATGGTTCGATCGCGCTGTGCGCACGGCGCACGTGTATCCGCACACGCGGGCGACTCGCGAGACGCCGCAGTCGTTGGTTGCGTGGCTCGAGGCCGAGTTGGCGCGCGGGCCGCGCTGACGCGCTTTCAAGGAGCGAGAAAGACGGTCTTGCCGCGCGAGATCGTCTCGAGCACCTGTAGCTGCAGCAGGTTCTCGGGATCCATGGCGAGCGGATCCTGATCGACGATCACGAAGTCGGCCTGCTTGCCGGCGCTGATGGAGCCTTTGCTCGCCTCTTCGCCATATTGGCGAGCAGCGTCTAGCGTGATGCCGGCGAGCGCCTCGTGGGTGCTAGCGCGTTGCTCGCGGCCCAAAACCTCGCCACTGCGCGTGCGTCTAGTCGTCGCCGACCACAGCGTACGGATCATGTCGGGAGGTACGACCGGCGGATCGTTGTGCAGCGTATAGCGAATGCCTCGCTCCGTCGCGGATCGGGTGGGGCTGATACGTATCGCGCGCTCTACGCCGAGTGTTTCCTCGCGATGCCAATCACCCCAGAAGAAGGTGTGGCTGACGAAGAACGAGGGCGTGATCCGAAGCCGAGCCATTCGATCGAGTTGATCGTCGCGCACGGTTTGCGAATGGATCATCACCACTCGCGGCGCTTCGGCAACGGCAGCAGCGTCGACAGCATCGATCAATATTTCTGCAGCCGCATCGCCATTGGCGTGCGCCAAAAGAGGTACGCGGGCTTGTAGGGCAGCGGTCACGGCTTTCTGTACGACCGGTTCCGGTAGGCTCGGATAGCCCCGATAACTCGCGTCTCTACCGACGGGTGGGACGGTGTAAGGCCGACTGAGGAACGCAGTTTTTCCTTGTGGAGATCCGTCGAGGATGATCTTGACGCCATCGACTCGAAATCGATTCTGGTATTCGTTAGATACGAATTCTTTGGGTAAGGCCATGCCGATCGGCGACCAGTAACGGTAGGCGACCACATCGAGATTCAGCAGTCCGTTCTGCGCGGCACTTTGCAAAAGCTGCAAGTTTTCGGTGTTGGCGCCGCCATCTTGCACGGTCGTCAGCCCCCGGCTCGCGAGATATGCGAGGGTTTTCTGCAGACCAATCAATGCGCCGTCGGGATTCGGCCTCGGCAGGCGAGCCATCACGGCATAGTGGGCCATCTCCTCGAACACACCATTGGGTTCTCGGGAATCGGCGCGACGTCGATATGCCCCGCCCGGTGGATCGACGGTCTCGCTGGAGATACCCACTTGCGAAAGCAATGCCGAATTACCAACGCTGAGATGGCCCGAGACGTGGACGATGAAAATCGGGTGCTCGCGCGAGACTGCGTCGAGATCATCGCGCGTCGGATGACGTTTTTCTTTGAGTAACGAGTCGTCGTAGCCCACGCCGACGACCCATCGACCTGCGGGGATACGCTCGCGCTCGATATGCTCTCGCAGTGTAGTTTGCAGGCGTGCCACGTCGGCGACGGGTCCTACCGGTGGCGGCGAGAGGTTGACGAAATTGATATAGGCCGTGGTT
>CAIVYV010000148.1 GCA_903910215.1 uncultured Pseudomonadota bacterium | reverse complement strand
CGCATTCGCGTGGAACTCCCGGCAGCTCGCGCCGATGCTCAACCCCTCGTGCGCTGGGAAGGTGGGGAGGTACGTCGCTTCCGTCAGCGTTTGTATGCGCTGGTGCCGACGAAAGCGCAGACCATCGAGCAGCGTTGGCGCTGGCGTCGGCAACCAGTGCTCGAGCTCGGCGCCGGGCTCGGTCGTTTGCGTTGGGTGCAAGACGCGAACGGAGAGATTGCCGCTGCGCGTTTACCGGCCGTATTGCGGGTCACCGCCAGGGTCGGCGGTGAACGCATTCGATTGCGTACGACGGGTCCGAACCACGCGGTCAAGGAGTTGCTGCGTGAGCGCGGTGTCGTACCGTGGGAACGCGAGCGTGTTCCGCTGGTTTTCGCTGGCGAGACCCTCGTGCTCGTGGGCGATCTTTTCGTCGCAGCTTCGTTTCGTGCGGATCCGGCCGACGATTCGCCACAGCAGCGACTGCGCCTCGTGTGGGAGCGTGGCGCCTAGAACAGGCGTTGAGAGAAGAGCCCTTTTTTGCTAGTCTGACTTCCCGTCGTGCCGGCTTCCGAAGACGGCGTTTAGCTAGCGGCGGTTCACCATGCCTCGTTTCGTATTTGTCACGGGCGGTGTCGTTTCCTCGTTGGGGAAGGGCATCGCTTCTGCGTCTTTGGCGGCCATCCTCGAGGCTCGCGGCCTGAAGGTCGCGATGGTCAAGCTAGACCCCTACATCAACGTCGATCCGGGCACGATGAGCCCGTTTCAGCACGGTGAGGTGTTCGTCACCGACGATGGTGCCGAGACGGATCTCGACCTCGGTCACTACGAGCGCTTCGTGCGCACGGTTACCGGTCGCCATAGCAATTTCACCACCGGCCGCATCTACGAACGTGTGATCGCCAAAGAGCGACGCGGCGACTATCTTGGCGCGACGGTGCAGGTTATTCCGCACATCACCGACGAGATAAAAGCCAGCATCTTCTTGGGTGCTGGCGATGCCGATGTCTGCATGGTCGAGATCGGTGGCACGGTCGGCGACATTGAGTCCTTGCCGTTCCTAGAGGCGATTCGTCAGGTCGGCGTGGAGCTCGGTCGCAGTCAGGCGATCTTCATGCATCTGACGCTGGTGCCTGTCGTCGGTGGCGGCAGCGAGATCAAGACCAAGCCGACCCAGCACTCTGTCAAAGAATTACGCGGTATCGGTATCCAGCCCGATATCTTGTTGTGCCGTGCCCAGCACCCCTTGCCGGCTGAGCATCGACGCAAGATCGCGCTGTTCACTAACGTGGAAGAGCGCGCGGTCATTTCAGCGATCGATGCGCGCGATATTTACGAGATTCCGATGCTGCTGCACGAGCAGGGGCTCGATGAGATCGTGGTCGAGAAGTTGCGGCTCGAGTCGAAAGCGACAGCAGCCGACCTTTCATCCTGGCAGGCCGTGGTCGAAGCGAAAGCGAATCCGAAGGGTGAAGTCGATATCGCGATGGTCGGCAAGTATGTGCAGAACCGCGATTCCTATATCTCGCTCAACGAAGCGCTCACGCATGCGGGCGTGAAGAATCGCGTCACGGTGAATATCCACTTTATCGAATCGACCGACATCGAAGAGCGTGGTACCGCCGCGCTCGCTGGCATGGACGCGATCCTCGTGCCGGGCGGCTTCGGTGAGCGTGGTGTCGAGGGCAAGATCGCCGCGGTGCGCTATGCGCGCGAGCGCGGCATTCCCTATCTCGGTATCTGTCTGGGTATGCAGCTCGCCGTAATTGAATACGGACGACATGTCTTGGGTCTCGTCGGTGCGACCAGTACCGAGTTCAATCGCACGTCGCCGCATCCGGTGATCGCGCTCATCACTGAATGGCAGGACGCTGCACGTGGCACGCAGCAGCGCGACGAGCAGTCGAACCTCGGTGGCACGATGCGTTTGGGTGGCCAAGATGTCACCCTGACGGCAGGTTCGCGTGCCAGCGAAATCTACGGTGGCACCCGTATCCGCGAGCGTCATCGGCATCGCTACGAGTTCAACAATACCTATCTGGATCGTTACCGCGCGGCCGGTCTCGTGTTCTCGGGGCTCTCACCCGATGGTTTGGTCGAGATCGTCGAACTGCCGGGCCATCCGTGGTTCGTCGCTACGCAGTTCCATCCGGAGTTCACCTCGAACCCGCGCGATGGGCATCCGCTCTTCACGGGCTTCATCGCTGCTGCGAGGAATCAACATGCGTCTCGGTAATGTCGAGGTGGGTGCGCGTGAGCCGCTGTTTCTGATCGCAGGCCCGTGCGTCATCGAAAGCGCTGCCCTGTGCGAAGAGGTGGCGGGACGCATGGTCGAGATCACGCGAGCTCTCGGCATCCCCTATATTTTCAAGGCGTCCTACGACAAGGCGAATCGTTCCTCGCGCAGTAGTTTCCGTGGCCCTGGCATCGATGCGGGCCTGAAGGTGCTCGAGGGTGTGCGCGCCAAGTTCGGTGTGCCGGTGCTCACCGACGTGCACGAAGACACGCCGCTTGCAGAAGTCGCCGCTGTGGTCGATGTGCTACAGACACCGGCTTTTCTTTGTCGTCAAACCAACTTCATCGTGGCGGCCGCCTCACAAGGTAAGCCGGTCAACATCAAGAAGGGCCAGTTCCTCTCTCCCTGGGAAATGCAGAACGTCGTCGACAAGGCGCGCTCCACCGGTAATCCCGGCATCATGGTTTGTGAGCGAGGATTCAGCTTCGGCTACAACAATCT
>CAIVYV010000147.1 GCA_903910215.1 uncultured Pseudomonadota bacterium | reverse complement strand
TGCCGGCAACTATGCCGTTCTGTCCGATGTACAGACCTGGATCTGCGTTGTCGCCATGATTTTGGGACGACTCGAAATCTTCGGCGTGCTCGTGCTCTTCACTAGCGCCTTCTGGCGGAAATAACCAATCAATAACGCCAGCTTTGAACATCGGCGCCCGGCGGTGCCGTCGTGAGAATGCGCTCGACGACCCACGGCAATACCATCTGCGCATAACGTAAACGAGAGTATGCGTTCGCTCGGCTGTGATCGCCGTTCCAGCAATGTTCGGCTCGGTTGCCAAATTCGATCACGGCGTCAGCGGCCGGTTGCGCCGATCGAAGAAACTCTTCGGCGGCATAGACCGCGTTGTTGAGGTAGTAGTTGTCTCGTTCGCCAGCGTAAATACGCAACTTGCCGCGCAACTTGGGCGCGAGTTTCATCCAATCGCGACGCAGAATATGTCCGAGATCGTAGTTCTCGCGCCAATGTGCGGCTGTCACCGGATCGATTTCGCCCGTATCGCGATTCCAGAGACGTCGCGGATACCCGTCCTCACCCACCGGTGAATACACGGACTCCCAAGCGTCCCACTGTTCGTTACTGCGACCGCGGCTGGCGAGTGCCGATTCCCATCGCGCCTGGTCTTCGACGGTGCTGTCGATGTGGCCCAAAGAATTACGATGGGCGGGTCGCGGCGTGCGCTTGTAACGACTTGTCGCATAGTAAGCATTACGACTCTGATAGAGATCGATGGTGCTGACGTGACGGAAGTCGATAGGGTCCGGACAAGCGATCCAGGCGCCGTTGTAGTCATCGGGATAGAAGATTTGCGTCGCCATGGCGGTCCAGCCGCCGGCGCTACCGCCGAATAAGAAGCGCGCCCAGCCTTGACCGAGCCCACGAAAACGACGCTCGATCTCGGGGATCAACTCATACTGGATCGCATCGCCATAAGGACCATTGTTCGCAGAATTGACGCCATAAGAGTGGTCGTGAAACGGCGTCGGGTGCTGGATCTCGACCATTAGTACTCGAGGAAAATCGGCGCCTCTCCAGGCTTGGAAAAGTTCGTAAGCGTGCTGTTGCACGATGCGGTTGTAGCCGTGCAAACCGAAGCGCGCACTGTAATTGGGGGCGAGATCCGGATCGGGCGGTGTCTCGCGCCAATGAGAAGCACCCGTAGGAAAATGACCGTGCTGGATGACCAGCGGGTAACGAGCTTGGGGTCGGGAGTAAAACCCCGCCGGTAACGTGACGAAGGCACCCAGAAAGATGTCGCGCCCCCAGAAAGCCGATAGGCGTTCGCTGCGAATACGCAGGTATTTCACCCAAGGCGTATCGGTAGGCGCGGCGACTGCGAGGTTACGCTCTGTCAGCACGAGCGGAGGCAGGCGCGCTCGACCATCCCAGCGAATACGTTGCGGCCTCGAATGAAGATTGCCCGGCTTGTCGCGCCACTGCTGACCCTCGCCTCGATCGAGCGGCAAGAAAAGCTCGCGACCATCGGCGCGCCGGATGGAGTCGTAACGCTGCCATAAAGCCTGCACCCGATACTCACCGGCTGGCAGATCTCGCCAATGGCGTAACGGAAAGCCGACGGCGGCATCGTTGAGGTGCACTCGGGTCCCGGGTTGCCAGGACTCGATATCCATACCGAACAGCGGGATCGCCTCGGCATTCCAATGAGCGAGCTCTCGCGGCTCGCGATCCGGCGCCTGATCGACCGGCGCGAACATCACGAGCAGCCGACCCGGCGCTGGCGTACTCGCCATCGTGCGGGGCAACTCCACCTCGAGCGGCATGACCTCGGACGCCTTAGCGGCCATGGCTGGCGAGGCCGAAGGGATCCAGGGCAAGCCGACCAGTGCCAACGCGATCGCGATCGGGTACCGGGTAAGCAGATATGGGTTAGTCATGACCCCGTATTACGCCCAGGTGGCGGCGCCGCTGCCGAGACCGAGAAAGTCGGTGAATGGGTCTAAAATACGTACCCATGCGACACCCCCACTCTTTCGATGTCATCGTGATCGGCGGCGGCCATGCCGGTACCGAGGCAGCGCTCGCTGCGGCTCGGATCGGTTGCCGCACCTTGCTGCTGACCCAGAGCATCGAGACCCTGGGGCAGATGAGCTGCAACCCCGCCTTCGGGGGCATCGGCAAGGGTCACCTCGTTCGAGAAATCGATGCCCTAGGTGGCGGTATGGCGAGGGGTGTGGACCGAGCCGGCATCCAATTCCGAACACTCAACGCGAGTAAGGGACCGGCCGTCCGAGCCACCCGCGCGCAAGCGGACCGGCAACTCTACAAAGCCGCCATTCGGCACCAACTCGAGAACCAATCGAACCTCACCCTGTTCCAGCAAGAGGCTGCGGATCTGCGGGTCGAGGGCGGTCGCGTGACCGGCGTTGTCACCATCACCGGCATCGCCTTCGACGCACCCACGGTGGTTCTAACGGTCGGCACCTTCCTCGGCGGACGCATCCATGTTGGCCTCGATCAGTACGCCGGTGGCCGCGCGGGAGACCCGCCGTCCAACCGAT
The DNA here is from genome assembly GCA_903910215.1 of uncultured Pseudomonadota bacterium. Taxonomy (GTDB): domain Bacteria; phylum Pseudomonadota; class Gammaproteobacteria; order Steroidobacterales; family Steroidobacteraceae; genus UBA964. The sequence goes on along the minus strand of CAIVYV010000147.1, from coordinate 1,399 downwards.
TAGCCGCCCGTCTGCGCGAGTTGCCGCTACGGGTCGGCCGCCTGAAAACCGGTACGCCGCCACGCATCGACGGCCGCACCATCGACTTCAGCGTGATGCAGCCCCAGTACTCGGATGACCCGATGCCGGTGTTTTCGTTTCTCGGGCGAATCGAAGATCATCCAAAACAGATTCCTTGTTTCATTACGAAGACAAACGAGCGTACCCACGACATCATCCGTCGAGGCTGCGATCGCTCGCCCATGTTCACCGGCCAGATCGAAGGGGTGGGTCCACGCTACTGCCCATCGGTCGAGGACAAGATCCATCGCTTCGCCGACAAGGGCTCGCATCAGATTTTCGTGGAGCCCGAAGGGCTCACCACGCACGAGGTCTACCCCAACGGAATCTCGACCAGCCTGCCCTACGACGTGCAGCTCGAGTTCGTGCGCAGCATCCACGGCTTCGAGCAAGCTCACATCACAAGGCCGGGATATGCGATCGAGTACGACTACTTCGATCCGCGCGATCTGCACGGCTCGCTCGAGACCAAGGTCATCGAAGGTCTCTACTTCGCGGGTCAGATTAACGGCACGACCGGCTATGAAGAAGCCGGTGCCCAAGGCATCGTCGCGGGCATCAATGCCGCCCGTCGGGTGCGGGGCGAAGCGCCTTGGGTTCCGACTCGCAGCGAAGCCTACCTCGGCGTACTCATCGACGATCTGATCACGCGGGGCGCCACCGAGCCCTACCGGATGTTCACGAGCCGCGCCGAACACCGACTGCTACTGCGCGAAGACAATGCCGATCTGCGTCTGACCCCGGTCGGACGGGACATGGGCCTTGTCGACGATGAACGCTGGAGCTGGTTCGAGGCCAAGCGCGACGCGACCGAGCGGGAGATCGTCCGCCTCTCCAGTGCCCGCTTCCGCGGAGTAACGGCCTTCGATTGGTTGCGACGACCCGAGGTGTCTTACGCCGACCTGAATCGCATCGCCGTCGAGTCGGCGGGCGAAGCCGCCGATGGGTTCGTGGAAGGGGATCCGATGCCGGCCCTCGCCGCTCGAGACGATCGCCTGCCCGAGGCAGTCCGGCTACAGATTGAAGTACGCGCCAAGTACTCAGGCTACATCGAACGCCAACAGGACGAGATCGACCGACAGCGTAAGCACGAAGAGCTCCCCCTGCCCGCCGATCTCGACTACGCCAATGTCGCCGGTCTCTCCAACGAAGTTCGCCAGAAACTCGCCGCGGCCAAACCCGACACCCTGGGTCAGGCCTCCCGCTTGCCGGGTGTCACCCCGGCGGCCGTCTCGGTCCTGCTGATCCACCTGAAGCGACGTAGCGCTTGAGCCCGCAGGCTCGATCGCTCGGCACCGCACTCGCCTTGGGCGGTGCGTTCGCCGTGGCCCTACAGTTG
>CAIVYV010000146.1 GCA_903910215.1 uncultured Pseudomonadota bacterium | reverse complement strand
GCGCTGCATTTTCTCGCTCGAGACTTTGTCGCCGCAGGGCGAGCTGCTCGAGTTCGCGAATGCGTTGACGCAACTCGCGATTCTCCGCTTGCAGCGCTGAACGATCTTCGAAGATCTCTTGCGACCACTGCAAGGCAGCAGCGGGTGAGTTCAGTGCGATTTCGATCGGGTAGGCGAGCGCCTGCAGTCCGTAGCGGATGGACTCCAGCCAGCGACCGCGCTGGTCGAGGTACATCAAGGCCAGCGCAATAACCGCGTAGATGACGAAGCGCAGGCCAGCTGGCGCGCCACGCGTGGACAGATAGCGGCTGGCGTCGCTGCTATTCAAGCCCGAAATGGCCGGGGCCGAGTTCGTCCATCAGTTCGAGGATACGTCCGCCACCGCGAGCCACGCAGGTCAGCGGATCCTCTGCGATGACGACCGGGACACCAGTCTCTTCGGTGATCAGTTTGTCGATGTCACGTAACAAGGCGCCGCCACCCGTGACGACGATGCCGCGATCGGCGACGTCGGAACCGAGTTCCGGCGGCGTTTGTTCGAGCGCTTGTTTGACCGCGCCCACGATGCCCTGCAGCGGCTCCTGCAGTGCTTCGAGGATCTCGTTGCTGTTGAGCGTGAAGCTGCGCGGAACGCCTTCGGAGAGGTTGCGACCTTTGACCGAGATTTCGCGCACGGTCTGTCCGGGATAGGCCGAACCGATTTCGATCTTGATGCGCTCGGCGGTGGTTTCACCGATGAGGATGCCGTAGTTACGTCGCACGTAGTTCATGATCGCTTCGTCGAAGCGATCACCACCGATGCGAGCGGACTGCGCATAGACGATACCGTTCAATGAAATCACGGCAACTTCAGAAGTGCCGCCACCGATATCGAGCACCATCGAGCCGCGTGCCTCTTGCACCGGCAGCCCGGCACCTACGGCAGCGGCCATCGGCTCGCTCACGATCGCCACGGTGCGCGCACCGGCGCCTTCGGCGGATTCACGGATCGCGCGACGCTCGACCTGGGTCGAGCCCACCGGTACGCAGACCAGCACGCGCGGCGAGGGCTTGAGCAGGCGGTTGTCGTGCACCTTGCCGATGAAGTGTTGCAGCATTTTCTCGGTGTAGGTGAAGTCGGCGATCACGCCGTCCTTCATCGGGCGCACGGCGGTGATGTTCCCCGGCGTACGGCCGAGCATCATCTTCGCATCGGCGCCCACGGCCACGATGATCTTGCCACCACGACTGTAATCGTCCTGGACCGCGACCACCGAAGGTTCGTTCAGGACGATCCCGCGATCACGGACGTAAATGAGGGTATTGGCCGTTCCCAGGTCGATCGACAGATCGCTGGAGAAATAGCCGCGCAAGCGTTTGAACATGGGTATAGCGCCGAGCCGGAAAACGTCGGCAAATTTAACAACCTGCGGCCGCTTCCACAAGGCGACGGTGTTATCATGTCCGGCTTGGTTTACGGCGGGTTTTCGCCGCGGCAACCAACCCCCACAGACAACCTCAGGGTCGCTTCATGAGCCTCACCCGTGCCGACATCGAAAACATCGCGCGGCTCGCGCGTTTGCAACTGACCGAGGCGGAAATTCCCGTCTACGTCGACTCGCTCTCCCGGATCTTCGCCTTCGTGAGCGAGCTCGACCGGGCGCCGACCGCCGGAATCAGCCCAATGGCGCATCCGCTGCCGGGTTTGGCCCAGCGTCTGCGGGCGGATGCGGTTAGCGAGACGGACCACCGTGATCGCTACCAGCAGAATGCCCCCAAGGTCGAGGCGGGGCTCTACGTTGTCCCGAAGGTGATCGAATGAGCGCGCCGGCTGCCACCGTCGCCGCCCTGGCCAAGGGCTTGGCGGCAGGAGATTTCTCGAGTGTCGAGCTGACGCGCAGTTACCTCGACCGCATCCAGGCCGCTCAACCGGGTCTCAATGCCTTCATTACGGTGACGGCTGAGGCCGCGCTCACCGAGGCCGCTGCGGCGGATGCGGCACGCGCGGCGGGCAAGGCCGGTGCGTTGACCGGTGTGCCGCTCGCCCACAAGGACATCTTCTGCACCGAGGGGGTGTTGACCACCTGTGGTTCGAAGATGCTCTCGAATTTCGTCTCGCCCTACGACGCTACCGTCGTCAGCGGCTTGCGTCGTTCGGGCACCGTGATGCTCGGCAAGCTCAACATGGACGAGTTCGCCATGGGCTCGTCGAACGAAACGAGCTACTTCGGACCGGTGCGAAACCCGTGGAACCCGGCGATGGTCCCAGGTGGCTCCTCGGGCGGCTCGGCTGCTGCGGTTGCCGCGCGCATCGTGCCGGCGGCGACGGCCACCGACACGGGCGGGTCGATCCGCCAGCCGGCAGCGCTCTGCGGCGTCACCGGCATCAAGCCGACCTACGGGCGGGTCAGCCGCTACGGCATGATCGCCTTCGCTTCGAGTCTCGACCAGGCGGGCCTGATCACCGTCAGTGCCGAAGATGCGGCGCTGCTGCTCGGGCCCATGTCCGGGTTCGACCCCAAAGATTCGACCAGCGTCGAGTCGCCGGTGCCGGATTACACACGCACGCTCGGCGATTCGCTCGAGGGCATGACGATCGGCATCGTCAAAGAATTCTTCGACAAGGGTCTCGATGCCGAATGCGAGTCGCGCATCCGAGATGCCATGCGGGTGTACGAAAAGCTCGGCGCGAAGTTCCGTGAGGTCAGCTGCCCGAATTTGCCCCTGTCGGTGCCGACGTACTACGTGGTTGCACCGGCTGAGTGCTCGTCGAACCTCGCGCGCTTCGATGGCGTGCGTTTCGGCTATCGCTGCGAGTCGCCCAAGAATCTCACCGATCTCTACATGCGTTCGCGCGGCGAGGGCTTCGGCGCCGAGGTCAAGCG
>CAIVYV010000145.1 GCA_903910215.1 uncultured Pseudomonadota bacterium | reverse complement strand
CTCGCGCGCATCCCGGAGATGCCCGACGGCGTGGTGAAACACTCCGGCGAAGAATTGCTTGCGATGATTGAGGCTGCGGGGATCGATCATCCGCCACCACCTCTACCGAAACGCGAAAGGCCGGACCCTGCTTTCGTCGCGACGGTGAAGGCGCTCTCGAGCGTCGCCCAATCGATCGCCAAGGAACTCGACATCGCGAGCGAAGTATTGGCGACGCGCAAAGATCTGGAAGATATCGCCGCCGGGCGAGATGCGGCGAGCGTACTCGGTGGTTGGCGAGCGGAAGTCTTGGCCGATCGCCTTCGCGCGGCGATCTGAGCGGCTACCGGGCGACGGTTATCGACCGAGCGCGGCTTCGACGCGAGCGGTGACCGTCGCGAGCGGCGCATCGGCATCGACGCGACGCAACTGCCCCTTACCCTCGTAGAATCCGACGAGCGGCGCCGTCTGCGCCTCATAAACCTCGATGCGCTTGGCGACGGTGTCTTCCTTGTCGTCAGGACGCTGCACCAACTTCGGCGTTTCACAGCGACCACCGCAAGGTGGCGGTGACGGTGGCGGCGCCGTGTGCACGTTAAACACCAGGCCACAGGTCTCACAGGTACGACGACCCGAAATGCGCTTCACAAGCAATCCCGAATCGACCTCGAAGAGCAGCACGGCATCGAGCGGCTGACCGATCTCTGCCAACATTTTCTCCAAGCCCTCGGCCTGCGGGATCGTGCGGGGAAATCCGTCGAGGATGTAGCCACGGGCGGCATCACCTTGGGCAAGGCGCTCACGCACCATCCCGAGGATGGTGGCGTCATCGACCAATTGCCCAGCGTCCATCACCGCCTTGGCGCGACGCCCAAGATCCGTGCCTTCACGCACGTGGGCACGCAACAGATCCCCAGTCGAAATCTGCGGGATGCCGTGACGTTCGACCAGACGCTGCGCCTGGGTACCTTTGCCGGAACCCGGCGCGCCGAGAAAAACGATACGCATGATGGGCGGCACAGTACCCGGCCGGTTCCGACAGGTCAAACCGTCCGGTATGCTCGCGACCCATGAAAAAGCCCGTCGCACAGCCATCCCGCCGTAAATCCGCCGCCCCGGCCCGCAGCCGCCAGAGCGCGACCACCCCGCCGCGCAACGCGTTTTACGCCCAATCGGGCGGCGTAACCGCCGTCATCAATGCGTCGGCTGCGGGGGTCATCGAGACCGCCCGTCGCTTCCCGAAGCAGATCGGCAAGGTCTATGCCGGTCGGCACGGCATCGTCGGCGCGCTCCACGAAGATCTGATCGACTGCTCGAAAGAATCGGCTGCGACGATTCAGGGTCTGCGTCATACGCCCTCGGGCGCCTTCGGCTCGGCGCGCTTCAAGCTCAAAGGGCTCGACCAGAACCGCGCCGAATACGAGCGACTCATCGAGGTCTTCAAGGCCCACAACATCGGCTATTTCTTTTACAACGGCGGCAACGACTCCATGGATACCGCCCACAAGGTTGCCGAAATGGGCAAGGCCTTGGGATACCCCATCACCTGCATCGGCGTGCCGAAGACAGTCGATAACGATCTGCCGTACACGGATTGCTGCCCGGGATTCGGCTCAGTCGCCAAGTACGTTGCCATCTCTACCCTCGAAGCGTCTTTCGACGTCGCGTCGATGGCCAAAACCTCGACCAAAGTATTCGTCATGGAAGTGATGGGTCGGCACGCCGGCTGGATTGCAGCCGCTGGCGGCCTTGCGGGCAAGGGTCGCGACGAACCGCCGCATATCATCTTGTTCCCTGAAATTCCCTTTAAACGTGCCGCGTTTCTCAAGCGCGTCAAAGAATGCGTCGATCGCTGTGGCTACTGCGTGATCGTCGTGTCCGAAGGAACGGCGTATGCAGACGGCACCTTCCTCGCCGATGCGGGCACCAAGGATGCTTTCGGTCACACGCAGTTGGGTGGCGTCGGACCCGTGATTGCTAACATGGTGCGTGAAGCGCACGGTTATAAATACCACTGGGCAGTTGCCGACTATCTGCAGCGCGCCGCCAGACACATCGCTTCGAAGGTCGATGTCGATCAGGCCTATGCCATGGGTCAAGCCGCAGTAGAGCTCGCGGTTCAAGGGCACAACGCGGTGATGCCAATCGTCGTGCGCAAATCCTCGAAGCCCTATCGCTGGGCAGTGAGCAGCGTACCGCTCGCCAAAGTCGCCAATGTCGAGAAAAAGCTGCCTCGCGATTTCATCACCGCAGACGGCTTCGGCATCACGGAAAAATGCCGTCGCTATCTTCTACCGCTGATCGGCGGCGGCGACCCACCGCCCTACAAGGACGGCCTGCCGGTCTACGTGAAGATCAAGGGCGTGTCGGTGAAGAAAAAACTCCCGCCGTTCAAGCGCTGACGACGGCTCCGCTACGCGGCGCGCCCTCGAGGCCGAAACAAGGCGCTGTGCTATATTGCAGCGCCTTTTTTTCGCTGATCTGCTTCAGGGGGAACAACTAGAATGGATGCCCATTTGATCAATTGGCTGTGGATAGCCATTGGCGCGGGGTTGCTCGCGGTTATATACGGTGCGGTCTCGGCTGCATCAATCAATCGTCTCGATGCCGGCAACGCCCGCATGCAGGAAATCGCCGCGGCGATTCAGGCGGGTGCGCAGGCTTATCTCAATCGTCAGTACTCGACGATCGCCGTCGTCGGCGTCGTGCTCTGCGTCGTACTGGGCGTGGCTCTCGACTGGGCAACGGCCGGCGGATTCGCGGTCGGCGCGATCCTCTCGGGTATCGCGGGCTACATCGGCATGAACGTCTCGGTGCGTGCCAACGTGCGCACGGCCCAGGCGGCCAACGATGGTTTGAACGCCGCGCTGCAGGTCGCCTTCAAGGGCGGCGCGATCACCGGCATGCTGGTGGTCGGTCTCGGCCTGCTCGGCGTGGCTGGCTACTACTTCTGGATGCGTGGCGTGGTCGGAGACGATCACGCGCTGCACTCCTTGGTGGGCCTCGCCTTCGGCGGTTCGCTGATCTCGATCTTCGCGCGCCTCGGCGGCGGCATCTTCACCAAGGGTGCAGACGTTGGTGCCGACCTCGTCGGCAAGGTTGAAGCGGGTATCCCGGAGGACGATCCGCGTAACCCGGCCGTCATCGCCGATAACGTCGGTGACAACGTCGGCGACTGCGCCGGTATGGCTGCCGACCTGTTCGAGACCTACGCGGACACCTTGGTCGCCACCATGCTCTTGGGTGGCCTGATGCTCGCGGGTACCAACGGCGCGTCGATCATCTATCCGCTCGCGCTCGGCGCAGCGTCCATCGTTGCCTCTATCGTCGGCACCTTCTTCGTGAAGGTCAGTGATGGCGGCAAGATCATGAACGCGCTCTACAAGGGCGTGATCGTCTCGGGGCTGGTCTCGGCGATCGCTTTCTGGTTCATCACCGGATCGCTCATGCCAGACAATCATCTGACGATGTTCGGCTGCACGCTCATCGGTCTTGCCCTCACGGCTGCCATGATCGTGATCACCGAGTACTACACTGCAACCGAGTTCAGCCCGGTGCAGAAAGTGGCCGAAGCCTCGCAAACCGGCCACGCCACCAACATGATCGCGGGTCTGGGCGTGTCGATGAAGTCGACTGCACTGCCCGTCATCGCGGTGTGCTTGGCGATCTGGGGCGCGTACTCGCTCGAGGGTCTCTACGGTATCGCCATCGCAGCCACTGCGATGCTGTCGCTCACGGGCATGATCGTGGCACTCGACGCTTACGGCCCGATCACGGACAACGCCGGTGGTATCGCCGAAATGTCCGGGCTCGATAAGAAGGTGCGCAACATCACCGATCCGCTCGATGCCGTGGGTAACACCACTAAGGCCGTCACCAAGGGCTATGCGATCGGTTCGGCCGGCCTTGCAGCGCTCGTGCTGTTCGCCGACTACACGCACAATCTCGAAGCGGCGGGCAAACTCGAAGAGTTCTCGCTCTCCGATCCGGCGGTGATCATCGGCCTCTTCATCGGCGGTCTCGTGCCCTACCTCTTCGCCGCCATGGCGATGGAGGCGGTGGGTCGCGCAGCAGGCTCGGTCGTGACCGAAGTGCGTCGTCAGTTCCGCGAGATCAAGGGCATCATGGAAGGAACGGCGAAGCCCGACTACTCCAAGGCCGTCGATCTGCTGACCAAATCGGCGATCAAAGAAATGGTCGTTCCGTCGTTGCTGCCGATCCTGGTGCCAGTGGTCATTGCTTTCGGCATGAACGCGCTGATGGGCCCGGGCGCCGGCATCCGCGCGCTCGGTGGCCTGTTGATCGGCACGATCGTCACGGGCCTCTTCGTCGCTATCTCCATGTGCACCGGCGGCGGTGCCTGGGACAACGCGAAGAAGTACATCGAGGAAGGTCACTTCGGCGGCAAGGGCTCTGAAGCCCACAAGGCTGCCGTCACGGGCGACACCGTCGGTGATCCGTACAAGGACACCGCGGGCCCGGCGATCAACCCGCTCATCAAAATCATCAATATCGTCGCTCTGCTGCTCGTGCCTTTGCTCTGAGCCAGAGACGACTTTCGCGCTCTGCGAACCCCGCCCTCGTGGCGGGGTTTTTTTTAGAAGATTTTGCCCGGCTCGCCGATGCGACTGCGATAAGCGCCAGGCGGCTCCTTCGGGCCGTCGCTACTGCGATCCGGAATCTTCGGCTGGTTAGGGTCGGGTACCAGCAGACGCCACGCCTCCGTCGGGCGGGTGGCTGCCCAAAACAGGCCGCCCAAGCCCTGCGGAACCGTCTTGCGCTCGGGGATATCCGGCTCCTTCTTACGCGACCGGACAATCACCTCGTCGATATCAGCGGGCAGGGGCTCGGCCCACTGGCCAGGCGGCAGGAAACTCCGAATGTCACCCACCCGCAGATCGAGTGGCGGCACCCCAGCAGGACGTGGTGGCGAAAGTGGGGAAGCTTGGGCCAAGACAGGCGCCGGCATCGCCAACACGACCCAGCCTGCGAGCGCAAGGCTTGCATATTGGTTCGACCGGGCTACATTGACCGCTTCGTGTTTCATACCGGAGCCGCTCCCTTGCGACATTTCCTGCCCCGTCTCGCCGGCGTCATCGCCGCGCTGAGCCTCACCTTGCTTGCCCCCACCCTCACTGCGGCCACGGCAAAACCCGCCAAACTGTCGCCACCCGAGAAAGTCACCTCGGTTGAGGGCATTACCGAATATCGCTTGGCGAACGGCATGAAGGTACTGCTGTTCCCCGAT
>CAIVYV010000144.1 GCA_903910215.1 uncultured Pseudomonadota bacterium | reverse complement strand
TGACTTACACTGTTCTGACGTCCTGACAGGAGCTCCCGATGCCGTCCAAGTTGCGGTCCAACCTCTCGATCCTGAAATCTCTTGCCGTTATCTCCTTGAGCCTGCTGGCGATCCCGGTCGGTACGACAACCGAGCGCGCGACGACAGATCGAACCGCCGAATCTAAGGCCCTGTATGCGCTGTTCGAGCGCACGTGGGAGGCGGAACTCGCGGCCGATCCGCAAAGCGCGACCTACCTCGGGGACACCCGTTACAACGACCGCTGGACAGACCTGTCGATCGCCGCCATCGAGAAGCGAGTGGCGGCGGATCGCGCGACTCTCGAGTCGCTCAAGGCCATTACGCGTGACGACCTCACACCCGCCGAGCAACTCGATTACGACCTCTTCGAGCGCGAATACCGCCAGCGTCTGGCCACCGCAGCCTTCAAACCCTGGCTTTATCGCATCGATCATCAAGGTGGCATCCAGACGCTGTCGGAAATCACCGAGCTACTGCCCTTCCAGTCGGTCAAGGACTACGAGGATTGGATCGCGCGCCTCAATGGCATCGGCACCCTTGTCGATCAACACATCGCGCTGCTGGATCTCGCCGTGCGCGAGGGGCGCACGCAACCGCGTGTAATCATGCAAAGAATTCCGGCGCAACTTGCGCTGCAGAACGTGTCGAAGCCCGAGGACAGTCCGTTTTACGCACCGTTTCGTCGCTTCCCCGACGGCATCGATGCGGCCACTCGCATACGGCTGAATTCGGCGGGTCTACGCGCCATCGAGACCGTGGTGCTACCGGCCTATCGGCGCTTCACGACGGCATTCGAGCAACGCTATCTGCCGAATACACGTGACAGTGTCGGCATCTCGGCCACACCGGAGGGCGCAGGCTTCTATCGTGAGCGCATCGCCTATCACACAACGAGCGGTGCACTGACCGCAGAGGAGATCCACGCCATCGGACTTGCGGAAGTCGCGCGTATTCGCGGCGAGATGCTCGCGATCAAGGATCGCGTCGGCTTCAAAGGCAGCTTGCAAGAGTTCTTCGTCTTCTTGCGCACTGACCCGCAGTTCTACTTCGCGACGCCGGAAGCCCTGTTCGAAGCCTATCAAGCCGTCTCGAAACGTATCGATCCCGGCCTCGTGAAACTATTCGGGAAACTGCCACGAACTCCCTACGGCGTGCGCGCCATACCGCGCACCAGCGCACCGAACACCACGACCGCTTATTACCAACCGCCGGCAGCCGACGGCACGCGCCCGGGCTTCTACTACGTGAATCTGTATCGCCCGGAAGTGCGGCCGAAGTACGAGATGGAGGTACTATCGGTACACGAGGCGGTACCTGGACATCACTTGCAGATCGCACTCGCCATGGAACAGGCAGCCATGCCGCAGTTTCGTCGTAATGCCGGTTATACCGCCTACGTCGAAGGCTGGGCGCTCTACTCCGAGAGCCTCGGCGAAGAGCTCGGGCTATACCAAGATCCCTACTCCAAATTCGGACAGCTGACCTACGATATGTGGCGAGCAGTGCGGCTCGTCGTCGATACCGGACTGCACTCGAAAGGCTGGAGTCGTGAACAAGCGATCGAGTTTTTCAAGGACAACGCGGCCAAGACCGAAGCCGATATCGTCAATGAAATTGACCGCTACATTGCCTGGCCAGGGCAGGCACTCGCTTACAAGATCGGACAGCTGCGTATCCAGACGCTGCGACGCGAAGCAGAGCAGCAGCTTGGCGATCGTTTCGACGTCCGCGCCTTCCACGACGTGGTGCTCGAGACCGGTGCCGTGCCACTCGATGTGATGGAGGGTAAAGTGCGCGCTTGGATAACGAGGAAGGCACGATGATTCAGCGACGAGCGAGTGTGGCAACCCGGGTGGGCGGCGTCCGTGTCGGCGGCGGAGCACCCATCGTCGTCCAATCGATGACCAACACCGACACCGCCGATATTGAATCGACGGTTGCGCAAGTCCGCGCACTCGCGCGCGCCGGCTCAGAGCTCGTGCGGGTCACCGTCAATACCGAGGAAGCCGCTGCTGCCGTGCCGCATATCCGCGATCGACTCGCGCAGCAAGGCGTGCACGTCCCGCTCATCGGTGACTTTCACTTCAACGGACACAAACTGTTGAAGGCTCATCCAGAGTGCGCCGAGGCGCTCGCCAAGTACCGCATCAATCCGGGTAACGTCGGTCGAGGCAGCAAGCGCGATCCGCAATTCGCCGAGATGATCGAAGTGGCCTGCCGCCATCAAAAGCCCATTCGCATCGGCGTGAACTGGGGCAGCCTCGACTCCGAACTGTTGACGCGCATGATGGACAAGAACAACGCGTCATCGAACCCGCGCAGCGCCAACGAAGTGATGCGCAGTGCGGTGGTCGAATCGTGCCTGCAAAGTGCCGCTCGAGCCGAGGAGCTCGGGCAAGCGCATGACGCGATCGTGTTGTCGGCCAAAGTCAGCGGTGTGCAGGATCTGATCGCGATCTACACAGACCTTGCCGCGCGCTGTGATTATCCGCTGCACGTAGGTCTCACCGAGGCCGGTATGGGCAGCAAAGGTATCGTGGCATCGACAGCCGGCATCGGCGTGCTATTGCAGCGCGGCATCGGCGATACGATCCGAGTGTCGCTCACTCCCGAACCGAATGGTGATCGCACCCAGGAAGTAATCGTCGCGCAGGAAATTCTGCAGACAATGGGCCTGCGGTCTTTCGTGCCGATGGTGATCGCTTGCCCCGGCTGTGGCCGCACGACCAGCACCTACTTCCAGCAACTCGCGCAGGACATCCAATCGCATATCCGTCATCGCATGCCAGAGTGGCGCAAACTCTACGAAGGCGTCGAAGAGATGAACGTGGCCGTCATGGGTTGCGTCGTCAACGGCCCGGGCGAGAGCAAACACGCGAACATCGGCATCAGTCTGCCCGGGACGGGCGAGCGCCCGGTGGCGCCGGTGTACGAAGATGGCGAGAAGACGGTGACCCTAAAGGGTGATCACATCGCCGAAGAATTCCAGCAACTCGTCGAAGCCTACGTCGCACGTAGTTATCGCAAGCGAGAATCCGCATGAGTCATGACGACACGCAAAACCCATTAGCCGCCAAGAAATGCCTGCCCTGCGAGGGCGGCGTTCCGCCCCTCAGTCGCGCCGAGTGCGAGCGCCTGCTCACACAACTCTCGTCGGAGTGGCGCCTGTCACCCGATGGCACTGAGCTGCAACGCGAGTTCGTGTTCAAAGACTTCTTTCGCACCATGAGCTTCGTCAATGCACTCGCCCATGTCGCCAATGCGGAAGACCATCATCCTGATCTCGCCATCGGCTACAACTACTGCCGCATCCGCTACACGACCCACGCGATCGGTGGACTGTCGGAAAACGATTTCATCTGCGCTGCGAAAATCGACCAGCTAATCGACTAGGCGCTGCGCCTCGCGAAACGCGGTAACTCGCCCTCGAGCCCGAGTGCTCGCATGGCAAACGGTCGACGCAGTGTTGCGTTGCGTCCAATCAGACTCATCCCGCGCTCGGCTAGCGCGCCGATCGCCCCTCCACCAAAGGCGAGATAGCGATTGATGCCGTCCATGGCGAAACTCATCAGTTCGTTCTCACTCTTGCGCCAACGCTCATAGCGGCGCAGCGCGATACCAGCACCGGGCGATTCGCCACGCGCGATCGCCCACTCGATCACCTCGGCCAAGCTAGCTGCGTCGAGCAAGCCCAGATTGACTCCCTGCCCCGCCAAGGGATGGATGATGTGAGCCGCATCGCCGATCAGGGCGCAGCGCTCGCGCGTGTAGCGCTCGGCATTGACGCGACGCAGCGGAAAGCTGCGACGCTCACTTGCAAGCTGCAAATCACCGATCACGCGATCACTCGCCTCGGTCACGGCTTGGTTGAATTCATCGACACTCGCGACAAGCAGACCTTCCGCTTTCGCGCGCGGCAACGACCACACCAGCGAGCACTCACCGCTCGAGAGTGGCAGCAAAGCGAGAGTCCCGTCACCCAGAAATCGCTGCCAAGCCGTGCCTTCGTGCCTACCCTCGCAAGCGAGATTGGCGACGATCGCGAGCTGCCCGTAATCCTGCGACTCGATACCGAGCCCCGCCATGCGGCGCACCACCGAGCGCGCACCATCGGCACCGATGACCAAACGGGTGGTCACCGTCTGCGTCTCCGTCACGAGCTCCACGGCATCGGTCAAAAAATTCAACTGCTGCAGAGACTCTTCACGCAGCACGCCACCCGCAGTTTCGAATGCGGCGAGCGCGGCACGCTGCAAAGCACCGTTACCGATGATGTGCCCGAGATTGGGTTCAGCCAACTCCGCTGCATCGAAATGCAAACTGCCGACACCTCGCGGCGGGGCGCTCGCAGGCCACACGTGCATACGCTCGTAGGGCGACAACGCTTGAGGTTGCGCTGCCAGTGCCGACCAAACGCCGGCATGCTGCAGGATGCGCTCGCTCGCTCGCGAGATCGCAAAAACGCGCAAATCCGCCGGATCGTGCGCGGGTGGCACTGGCCAGGCACGCGAGGGGACGTCACGCTCGAGCAACAACACGCGGCCGGCACGACAAAGGCCGGCGCGCAGCAACAGCGCGCCCTGCGCCGCACCGACTGGACCGCCGCCCACGATGGCGACGTCGAAATCGGTCGCGCCTGCGATGCCGGCCATCACAGCGACAAGCCTCGTGCGAGTCGCGGCGTACGCCCTGCGAATCCCCAACTCAAGCGCGACATTGCCTGCTTAGCGGTGGGCGACAAATCGAACAGCAACAAACCGATATCGCGCAACAAGGGCACTCCGGGGCGCTGATCGCCAAAGAGTTTCACGAGTCGGTCAGTGAAATCGATGATGCCTTCACGATCGGCGCTGCGCCGTCGCGCAAACTCGGCCAAGAGCGCCGCCGAGCCCACATCGACACCGCGCTGATCGCGCCTGGCATCGGCCAACAATTCGGCGAGCGTCACCGCATCGCGCAAACCAAGATTGAAGCCCTGACCTGCGACCGGGTGTAAGGCCTGCGCCGCATTGCCGATGAGCACGCAGCGCTCTGCCGTCACAGCGGCCGCCCGGGTCAAGCGCAACGGATAGGCCTGACGCCGACCGACACGCAGCAAACGACCGATGCGCCAACCGAAGGCGACCTGCAGCCGTGCGAGATAGTCGGCATCCGACAGGGCGAGAATTTCCTCTGCAGCCGCCGGCGATAAAGTCCACACGATGCCATAGTGCCCATCTTGCAAAGGCAATACGGCGAACGGCCCACTCGGCGTGAATCGTTCGTAAGCCGTGCCATCGGCGGGCCTCGAACTCGCCACGTGCGCCACGATCGCGACCTGCTGATAATCCTCTACGTTCGCCTCAAGCCCAGCCGCAGCACGGACCAAAGAATTCGCGCCATCAGCTGCCACCACAAGTCGGGCTCGCAGTGGCCGCTCGCCAGGCTCGGTGTGAAGTACGACTCCATCGTCGTCGAATGCCACGGCGGTACAGCGAGCCGGCATGCGCCGCTCGAGGCTGACATGCTCGGCAAGGGCCGCATTCAGTACACGTCCCATCGACCGATTGGTAATGACATAACCGAACGCATCGATGTCGTGCTCGCGCGAATCGAGTCGCGCAAAACCGGCACGACCGGCATCCGCGACATGAATCTGACGGATCGGTGCCGCCTCGACGGCCATCGCAGACCACACGCCTAGCGACTCGAAAACCCGTCGCGTGCCATTGCCGAGCGCGGTGGTCCGATCATCAAAGCTCGGTTGCGCGGCGGCATCGGGTGCCACACCCTCGATCAGCGCGACGCGCAAACCCGTCGGGCGCAAGGCTAGCGCCAAGCTCGCACCCACGAGCCCACCGCCAACGATCGCCAGATCCACCTCCACGCACTCACTCACTGCACAATCCTCACGCTGCGCTCATCAGGGCTTCGATCTCGGCGACAGACTTGGGCACACCCTCGGTGAGCACCTCGGGTTCACCCTCGGTGACGAGCACGTCATCCTCGATGCGGATACCCAAATTGCGAAGTTCCGGTGGTACGCCGCGCGTCCCCGGCGCGACGTAGAGTCCAGGTTCAATGGTCAGCACCATGCCAGGCTCGAGCAAGCGCCAAGCATCACCAATCTTGTAATCGCCTACATCGTGCACGTCCATGCCGAGCCAATGCCCGGTTCGATGCATATAAAACCGACGATACTCCTGCGACTTGATCAATGAAGGAACGCGCCCCTTGAGCAGGCCGAGTTTCACCATGCCTGCGGTCAACACCTCGACGGCAACCTCGTGCGGGCGGTTCCAATCGTTACCGACGCGAACGGCGTCGATCGCCGCCCGGTTCGCTTCGAGCACCACTTCGTAGGCGGCACGCTGGGCATCCGTAAAGCGCCCGTTCACTGGAAAGGTGCGCGTGATGTCAGAAGCGTAAGTCTGATATTCGCAACCCGCATCGATCAGCAATAGCTCGCCATCGTTCAAGACGGACTCGTTCTCGCGGTAGTGCAGGATGCAACCGTTGGCGCCACCGCCCACGATAGGCAGATACGAAATGTCGGCACGCCACCTGGCGAACTCGTGACGTAGCTCGGCCTCAACTTCGTACTCGTAACGACCGGGTCGACAAAAACGCATGGCACGGACGTGGGCTGCCGCGGCAATCCGCGCTGCCTCACGCATGCGTTCGATTTCGCCACGGCTTTTGAAGAGACGCATCTCGTTGAGCACGTGTTCGAGCGCCACCATCTCATGAGGCGCGTGACGACCTTGCTTGGCCTCGGCACGCAGACGATTGACCCAGCCGACGACCCGCTGATCGAACTCACGGTCGTGCCCGACCGAGTAATAGAGCTTGCCTCGACCCTCGAGCAAGCCCGGTAGAATCTCGTCGATATCACTGATCGGGAAAGCGTCGTCGGCACCGTAATCGCGCCGCGCACCAACCGGGCCGGCGCGACGCCCGTCCCACGTCTCGCGCGCTGGATCTCGATCGCGCACGAACAAGAGATATTCTCCTTGCGGACGACCAGGAATCAGCACGGCTACCGACTCGGGCTCACCAAAGCCCGTCAGATAGTGGAAATAGCTGTCCTGACGATAGGCGAATTCGACATCGTTGTTGCGCATCGGCACCGGTGCAGCCGCAACGATCGCAATGGCGTCTCGACCCATCGCCTTCATGAACTGGCGGCGTCGCCGAGCAAATTCTTCCCGCCCGAGTGGTGGTAATGCACCCGTCGAGCCGAGTGCAGCCAGCTTGGTGGCCGGTTTATTAGTGGAGCGAGACCGGACCATCAGGTGCGCTGCCTCCGGTGGTCGTATTGCGGAAAGGCGCAAGCTCGTCGAACAACAACTGCACGCCGACGCGAACGAACTCGACGAGCTCCGCGAGCGCCTCCTCGTTGCTGTCGGCCGACTCGGTCTCATCGACGCTCAACTGGGTGATCGCCGTCAGATCCCGAACGAGTTCGCTCACCTCGGGCGAGAGTGAATCGATATCGGGTATCGGCGTGGAGCCGAGGCCATATAGAAAGCCCTGACACCACTCACCGAGGGCGGCCGCGCGCTCATCGAGCGGACGATCGTCCTCGGGCAGCAGCATGGCGAACTCCATCTGTCCGTTGCCGAGCACGTGTCGAGTCCACTCGAAAACAGCGTGCATATCACCTTCGGCAGCACCGGCAACGCCCTCGGGAAACACTTCGCGCAGCCAATCTTGCAGGGCGACGGCGTTGCTCGCGCACAGGGCGCCGGCCAAGGTGCCGTGCGCTTCGGGCAGATCGGTCAGGGCTCGCGATTCGTCGAGGCGGCTCTCGATCGTCCGGTAATCAGGTTGGCTCATGCCGAGATTATGCCCTCCGCCCGTGGACACCGGTAATCGCAGGCCTATAATTTTGCCCATGCAACCCACTGCAACCGATACGGCCGCCGGCCTCGATGCCGAGATCAAACGCCTCGAGAAACAACTCGACGAGGTGCTCTCGCTGCTCGGCGCCTTGCGCGAAGAGAATCGCGCACTGCGCCAGCGTCAGGACCATCTCGCTACCGAGCGCGCCAACCTGCTGCAGAAGAACGAAGCCGTGCGCACTCGGGTCGAGGCGATGATCGGTCGCCTGAAGACCTTGGAGCACGGCGCATGAGCGGCACCGAAAAAGAGTCCGCTCGGGTCAGCATCCGAATTCTCGAGAAAGAATTTCTCGTCGCCTGCCCGATGGAAGAGCGATCTGCTCTCCTCGATTCAGCCGAATACCTCAATCAGCGCATGCGCGAGATACGCGACAGCGGCAAAGTAGTGGGTTACGACCGCATCGCTGTCATCGCAGCGCTCAACCTCGCCAACGATTTGCTGCGCCTGCAATCGAAGGAACAACGCAGCGAAACAGAGGCTGCATCCAAACTGCGCGCCATGCGCGAGCGGATCGATGGTGCGCTCGAGCGCGATCGACAGCTCGAACTCTGACGTCCGCGCCTCTTTGGTGTAACCTTTCCATGGCGTCACCTGCGGTGTTCGATAGTGGATCGGGTTACCTCTCGACCCTAAGTTTGAACGCCCAGGGGCATCAGGGCTTGCTGTCAGCATTGTGCATGTCCGCCTCGAGCGGAAAGCCTTACCTGGCGTAGTCCGCCCCACTTGTTGCTCTGTGTCGAGAGCAACGGTTCACACCGGCACAGGCGGGTGACGTCTTCGAATTCATCGGGGGAGTATTCGATTTGAGCGACCGCGTGCCGCTCGCCGCTCGTGCGGCTCTGCGACAAGAGCTTCGGCGTCGCCGAGCCTCTTTGTCGCAGTCGGAACGCGAAGCAGCCCGTCGACAAGTCGCACTCCACCTCTCAAGATTCGGCCGGCTCAGACCCGGCTTGCGTGTTGGCATCTACCTGCCCGTCGGCAGCGAGCTCGATACGGCACCACTCGTCGAACTGCTGCGTCGACACCGCTGTATCGCTTACCTCCCCCGAATCACCTCGCCACGAGCGCAGCGGATGACGTTCACGCCAGCGACGTCGAAGCTCAGTCGAAATCGACACGGCATTCTCGAACCGACGGGCTACGACCATATATCCGCGCAGGCGTTGGATCTCATCCTGCTGCCGTTGGTGGGTTTCGATGCGCATGGCCACCGCTTGGGCAGCGGGGCGGGTTATTACGACCGGGCGCTGAGTTTTCGCCGACGAAGACGCGGCTGGCTTGGACCGAAACTCATCGGTATCGCCTACGAATGCCAGCGAGTCGCCGCACTCGCAGCAAGACCCACCGACATCCCGCTCGATGCCGTGATCACCGAGCGCGGAATCGAATTCTTCATTGGAGAAACAACATGAAGTATTGGCTGATGAAGTCTGAACCGTCGACATTCAGCATCGACGATCTTGCCAAAGCACCCCGGCAGACGACCTGCTGGGATGGTGTTCGCAATTACCAGGTGCGCAACATGCTGAGAGACGAGATGGCGGTCGGCGATCTCGCCTTCATGTACCACTCGAGTTGCGATGAGCCGGGTATCGTCGGCGTAATCGAAATCGTGAAGCCGGGTTACCCGGATCAAACCGCCTTCGATCGCAAGCACGACCACTACGACGCAGCATCGAAGGCGGACTCGCCGCGTTGGTATATGGTCGACGTGCGTTTGAAACAGCGTTTTTCTCGAGTGATTTCGCTGGATGAGCTGCGTCGTCACGAGTCGAAGCAACTGCGCGAGATGTTGATCTTGAAACGCGGCAATCGTCTTTCGATCACACCCATCGATGCCTCACACTGGAAGTTCATCATGTCGCTGCAGTGAGCAGTGATGACCACCGAGGTGTGAACGCGATGACCTCTTGCTTGTTTTTTGCAATCGCGTGTATATACTCACCCTCGGACTAACCCGTAACT